>JAFSQO010000433.1 GCA_017446645.1 Synergistaceae bacterium
CAGGATAGCGCATTTTTATCTCATTTATTTTGTCCAGCATCAAATCCGCAATCTTGAAACAAACTTCACTGAAGCGTGAAATCATTTTGTCCCTTATCTGAGGCTGGAGTTTGTCGGCCAATGCAGTAACATATTTTATATAACTGAAATCCGGTATAGGAATTACGAGCTTTGCACCTAAGAGTTTTGCCATTTCAAATGGATACCATAATTCGTAATATTCCTGTCTTGTAAGTCTGGCTTTATTGTTTATGTAGTAAACATCACGAATTCTGTGAGGATTGAGGGTAAACAATTCTTCTAGTTCTTCACAACCGGATTCACCTGAGAAATCTCCGCCATAATGTGCTGTGTTATAGTCAAATCTCTGCTCCGTTCCGTCATCCATTACAGTTACTATATAAACTTCCTGCAGGCCGAAAAGACAGGCACCTCCCATGATAGCAATATCTTCGCCGCGTTCCATAGCAGCCTTCAGTCCGTACAAATTGTTCGTGAAAAAAGGCATTTCGAGCCAATAAGGCATATCAGGGTTCTCCGGCAACATAGGGAATATTGACCTTATATTTTCGTAGCGGTTTAATAACAATTTTTCATTGAAGCGTAACATTTTTGTGTTCAGAATGATTCTTTCTCTTGCGCACTCTTGTTCGCATTCCTTCTGAAACTCCCGCTCAAGTTCCTTAATAACAGCTTCAAGTTCTTTTTTGCGAAGCCTCAAAAGTTTTAACAAAGCACGACTCTCTTCATCTACAAAGCCGCTGCTCCTGAATGCATGTTTGGTGGAAGAACTCAATGCACGATTTTGTTCTTCAATGTTACGAAGCTCTGATAATACATCCTGATATTTTGGAGATGATTTCTTTCGAGCAAGTTTTTCATAAAATTTTCTCCAACTGGCGTAATTCTTGCGTTCTGATTCTTCTTGGCAAACTTCGAATCTTCCGTTTATTGGCATCGGGAAATTCATCTGTTGTTCAGAAAAATCAACATACACGCTTTCTTCTCGACTAATCCCGGCAGACTTCAGAGCTGAATAAATCGTAATGATACTCATTACAAAAAATTCCTCTCTTTATGAAGAAAATCGCCATGCAAAACCGAGCGGAACGATGCTCCTGCCTGACGAGTATTTACGTCTGCGTTTAACTGGTCTGTAAACTGATAAGTCTTACTGAAAAAAGATAAAAGACTAGCTAGTGCTGCGTGCTGCGTGCTACGTGATTATGCACATTCTTTTCGCGCTTGTCAAGCAGTTTTTTACGTAATTTTTCAATATCTTGCAACCTCATTTTAATTTTTTTGTCTCACTTTGATAAAATTTCAGTCAGTTAATTATATACTTACCATATTTGAAAAGCAATAAAAATAGCAATGTTCAATATTGGCAAATTTTAGGAATAAAAATGCCCAATAAAATATTAATCAGTTTATTGCATGATTATAACATAAAGCATTCATGCTAAAATTATTAATTCGTATAGTCACGAAATTTTTGAGAGGAGAACAAATTCTTTCTTATGTCAGACGAAAAATTAAACCAGCCTATTCAGCAAGAGATCACAGACCCTGACGAGGCAGGAAGAATAATATCACTTCCCCTAGTGGGAGAAATAAAGACAAGCTATCTTAACTATGCAATGAGCGTTATCGTAGGCAGGGCATTACCAGACGCAAGAGACGGCCTTAAACCCGTTCAGAGACGAGTACTCTATGCAATGTCAGAACTTGGCCTGAAACATAATACTGCATACAAGAAGAGCGCACGTATCGTCGGCGAGACAATGGGTAAGTATCACCCTCACGGAGACAGCGCAATATATGACACTATGGTCAGACTTGCACAGAACTGGAATTTACGTTACTGCCTTGTCGACGGTCAGGGAAATTTCGGCTCAGTTGACGGAGACAGCGCAGCAGCAATGCGTTACACTGAAGCGAGATTGAGCTGGCCCGGTGAAATTATGCTTGCGAACTTGGACGAAGACACAGTTGACTGGGCGCAGAACTTCGACGAGTCACTCAAGGAACCAATGACTCTGCCGTCCATATTGCCGAACTTGCTGGTGAATGGCAGTACAGGTATCGCAGTCGGAATGGCTACGAACATGCCGCCCCATAACTTGAACGAAGTTACTCAGGTCTTGTGCTGGCTAATCGAGAACAATGTCGAACCAGAGGACGCTGACCTTCACAAGATAATGGAGATAATGCCCGCTCCTGATTTCCCTACCGGAGGCGAAATTCTTGGCCGTGCAGGTATTTATGAGGCTTACTCAACAGGTCGAGGCAAGATATTAATTCGGGGCAAAATGCACACTGAACAGTCAAAACGCAGCAAGAAAACCCGAATCGTAATCACTGAAATCCCGTTTAACGTCAACAAGACTATATTGCTTGAAACTATGGTCACTGCCGTTCAGGACAAGCAAATCGAAGGCATCACGGAAATTCGAGACGAGTCAGACAGGGACGGTCTAAGAATCGTTGTCGAGGTAGCAAAGGACCTTGACCCTGACTTAATCATGCGAAAACTCTACAAGCATACCCAGCTTCAGACGACTTACGGAATTATCAATCTTGCCCTTGTCAATCAGCACCCTGAGATATTGCCCGTTAAAAACTTGCTTGGGATTTACCTCAACTACAGGCGCGATGTCGTAAGGCGCAGGACAGAGTACAGGCTCAGACAGGCTCAGGCCCGCGAACACATCATAGAAGGGCTGAAAAAGGCTCTTGCTAATATCGAGCAGGTCATCAAGATTATCAGGGGCACTAACTCGGCACAGGAGGCAAAGGAAAACCTGCAGACTCAGTTAGAGTTTTCAGACGTTCAGACTCAGGCAATTCTCGACATGAGGCTACAGAGGCTCACAGGACTCGAACGCAGCAGACTTGATGACGAGCAAAATAAGCTGCTTGCTGACATTGAGTCATATAATCACATACTGGGCGACAAGAAGACTCTTGACGGTGTAATTCATGATGAACTCATAGAGATCGCTTCACGTTTCGGTGATAAGAGACGCACGGACATTATCGATACATACGAAGAAGTCCCTGACGAGGCCATGATTGCAGAGTCAGACATAGTAATTACACTCTCTCAGGACGGCTTCATCAAACGCCAGCCCGTAGAGTTCTATAAGTTGCAGGCAAAAGGCGGCAAGGGACGTAAAGGCGCGAACATTCAGGAGGACGACAGTATTTCACTCGTCAGCGTGACCCATACCCACAAGAATATTTACTTCTTTACTAATAGGGGGCGAGTAATGTCAGTCAAGGGCTACGAAATTCCTGAGACTAAATCGGGCAAAGGGAAACCCGTCAATAAGACCCTGCCCCTTCTTCAGGAGAACGAGAGAATCGTAAATATCGCTGCCGAAGACGAGACAGGCTGCAAGTATTTATTCTTTATAACGAAACTGGGAAAGGCCAAGAGAACCAGCCTCGAAGAAATGAGAAGCAGCAACAGGGCCAAGAAAGTCATGAACGTTGACGAAGGCGATGAGATTGCCCAAGTCAGGCTTACTAACGGTGAAAATGATTTGCTGATCATGACGGTCAAGGGTCAGGCTTTACGAGTATCCGAACAGGAATTCAGGGCAATGGGCAGGACAGCAGGAGGAATTAAGGCCATAAGACTCAGCGGCAATAACGATAAAGTCCTGAGCTGTGATGTAGTTGACAAGACCCGAAAAGTTTTGCTGATCAGTGAACACGGACTCGGCAAGCGCACTGACTTTGACGAATTCACTCCTCACCATAGGGGCACGGGCGGCATCAAAATAATGAATCTTAATCACAAAACAGGCAAACTCGCAGCTTGTCTCTCGGTCAAGGACAATGACGAAATGCTGGTTATCACGTCAAAAGGCATGATGATCCGCATTGACACCGGCAGCATCTCGAACTTGTCACGAACTGCTACAGGAAGTACTATTCTGAGGCTTAACGAAGGCGACACAGTAGCAGATTGCAGTGTCATCAGGGCACCGGAAGAAGACAGCGATGACTCAGGGGTCTTAACGTTCAACGACATTGATGGCATGAATTCCGATTTAGAGTCAGAGTCAGAGACTCTACCGTTATTCAATGACATTTCAGGAGACAGTGATAATAATGATGAGAATAGCTAAAGATGGTCTGCCGTTAATAACGTTCTCGCTGCTTTGTACGATAGCATTCGCCTTTATCGCGGTAGTCCCTGCTGTAATAGTCGGGGTTCTCACGTTATTCATAATCTGGTTCTTTAGGGACCCTGAGAGAAGCGCAAATTACCAGGACGGTTATTTCTTCTCGCCTGCTGACGGCAATATAGTCGAAATTTCAGAGGCAGAACACCCGTTCACAGGCCGGGCCCTTAAGGTCGGGATATTCATGAATGTGTTCAGCGTCCACGTTAATCGCGCTCCATGTACTGGACGAGTTGATTATCTCGAATATATTCCAGGCAAGAAAATCGCAGCATTCTCACCCAAGGCAAGCGAAATCAACGAACGTAATTTTGTAGGCTTGTCAACTCAATGGGGACCAGTTATGATGACCCAGATAGCAGGTTTACTGGCCCGCAGAATAGTGTGCAGGCTCAGACGCGGTGATATTCTCGAAGCAGGGCAGCGTTACGGAATGATAAAACTAGGTTCGCGTGTTGACGTATATTTGCCTCGTGATACAGTATTGAAAGTAAAGAAAGGAGACCGGGTAAAATCCGGTATAACTTGTATAGGAGTGAAAGTGTAATGGGATTTAAGAATTTTTTGCAGAGACGGAGACGATTAGGCAGAATAACCAGAAAACCCGTAGAGCTCAGACAACTAGCACCCAACATGGTAACCAGCGGCAATTTATTATGCGGGATATTTTCGTTAATGCTCGTCCTTCACGGGAGATTTATCCCTGCAGCATGGATGATATTCTTTGCGGTAATCTTTGATGGCTTCGACGGTAAAGTAGCCAGAATGCTTGGAGGCGGTTCACAATTCGGCCTTGAGTTCGACAGTTTGGCTGATCTTGTAAGTTTTGGGGTAGCTCCGTCAATTCTGCTTTATCAGGTCTGCGTCAGGGAGCTTTATCTTGCCGGCGCAGTTAGTTCTTGCTTCTTTGCATTATGTGTAGCGTTGAGATTAGCGCGTTTTAATATAGTGCATGTTCCAGGACCGTTTCAGGGTTTGCCGTGTCCTGCAGGCGGTTTATTTGTGGCATCGTTTATAATTGCGAAGCTCAATCTGCCTTCATGGGTTATGGCATTAATTTTGGTGTGTACTGGTTTGTTGATGATTTCGAGCATTCCGTATGCCAACATGAAAAAGCTCACGAAAAAGACTGCTGACAAGACTAAATTCTTTGCGCTTCTTTCGTTGATTGCATTGTCATCTATTTTCCTGAGAAGTGCTGCCCCGTTGTTCTTATTCGCACTGTATATAATCAGCGGCCTGATTCGCTTTGACTGGGGAGAGTGGTTATTGAGACCCGAAGCCCGTGTGAAAGACAGCAAATAACACAAATAACAATAAATAGCTGATAGTGGATAGTTGAAGGAAAAATTATTCACTATTCACTACCCGCTAATCATTGTTGTTTTACTGAACGTTTAGGATTTCGTCGAATCCCGTAGTCTCAAAAATCTTCATGACTTCAGGCACAGCATTTTTCAATGTCATATTGCCGTTCTGTTTTTTCATATACTTCTGAGCCTTTAATAACACCCTGAGACCAGCTGAAGAAACATAGGCAAGTTTTGACATATCCACGACAAAATCCTTTACGCCATTAAGCATAGTACTAAGATCTTTTTCGAGCTGTTCTGCCGTTACTGCTGTCAGCTTCTTGTCAAGCGTCAATGTAAGATATTCGTTATTATCTGACTTGTCGAATATCAAGGGCTTGCCTCCTGTTGACTACTCAATGTTGAGCAGATCGTCAAAGCCAGTAACTTCAAAGATTTCGCGGATTTCCTGGCTAATATTCTTGACAGTCATATTGCCCTGCTTGTTCATGATTTTCTGGGCCTTAAGCAAAACCCTCAGACCTGCTGATGAAATATAGACAAGTTTGCTCATATCCATGACCAGAGTTTTAACGTCATTGAGACCGCCTAACTCTGCCTCAAGCTCAGGGGCTGTTGTTGTGTCAAGTCTGCCGTCGAGAGCAATGATTAACTCATCGCCATTTGTTGTTTTTGTGATTAACATGTTATCTGCCTCCAGATTTTATAGATTATTTTGTTTAGCGCGTCTTCTGCCAGACTCTTGCTCTTGAAATATATTTCTCAACAGATTCAAAGCACAAGAAGTCTATTATACACAAACAAATTACCCCTGCTTACATAAGTAGGAGCTTCCCAGTTAATGGTATATGCAAAAAATTGTAGCATAATATTAATACATAGCGCAATTCATTTCACGGCTATAGTTGAAGGAGGACTCTTGCGGGAGGATACCGTGTTCAGAAAAGCCTACTCGGTTTGAGCCTGAGCAGCATTAACGACATCAAGAATCACATTGCGCAGCTCTGGGTCTTCGAGTGCTAACTGGACGTTCGCGCTTAACCAGCCTTTTTGTGTTCCGCAGTCAAATCTACGGCCATTGTAGACTACTCCCCAGACAGGTTCAAGATTACATAGTGTCTTTAAAGCGTCAGTTAATTGAATCTCTCCGCCTGTACCTGCAGTCTGATTATGCAGTAACTCGAAAATTCTCGGCGACAGGACATAACGTCCCATGATTGCGAGATTGCTGGGGGCTTCTTCTTTGTGGGGCTTCTCTATCATGTCAATTATCTTGTGAACTCCCGGCTCGACTTCAAACTGGGATTTCACTATGCCGTAACGTGAGATGTTTTCAGGCTCTACAACTTCAAGGGCTATTACGCTGCCTCCCATCTTCTCATGAACGCGGATTAACTGGGCAATTACAGGGTCATCGTTAATAAATACGTCATCGGGCAGGGCTACAGCAAAGAATTCGTTATTGCAAATAGGCTCGGCACACAACACGGCGTGGCCAAGTCCCAATGGCTGACGTTGACGGACAAATAAAATCTCGGCCATGTTGGCTATCTTGAGCATTTCCTCGTAAAGTGCTGTCTTGCCTCGTGCCTTCAGCATTTCTTCAAGCTCAAATGAACGGTCAAAGTAGTTTTCGATTGAACGCTTGGCTCGACCGGTTACCATGATTATCTCTTCACAGCCTGAAGCAAGGGCTTCTTCGACACCATACGAGATTATAGGACGATTGACAAGGGGCAGCATTTCCTTCGCGAGTTCCTTAGTAACAGGTAAAAATCGAGTACCCAGACCTGCTACAGGGAATACGCATTTCTTGATTTTCATGTTTTACGTTACCTCCTTCAGTATTGTCTCATATTTTTGCTATATTCTATAGTAATCTCTCGTGAGTTGCCAAAAAGTTTTTTATGTCGAAGTCTGACTCAAACAGGAAATCAAGATTATAGTTGTTATGGCCCTCAGAGTCTTCAGTGATTGACATGTCATCTGCAGCGTATGACATTATCTTTGCGCTCTCTGAAGTCCTGCGCTGTTTCTCAAAGTCATAAGGCTGGCCTGAATCTCTGAAAGTGAGCCTCAGAAAGTCCGAATAACACACTAAATCAAGATGAATATCGCCTACATCGTCAAAGGCGTTCATAATACGTTCGATTAACATTTCTTCAGAAGCAAGACGTAACCTTCGCGCCTTTCTGGTGTCAAAGCCGAATTGCAGTGCATAGCCTTCAATCATGGTGACTAACGGGTCAATCGCATATGACGTATTTTTGATTGTTACGGAGCTGACAGTAACGCCTTTTGTAAGTTCGCCCTCAAGTTCAAGTTTTCGCAGTCTCATGAGCATATCGATGTGTAATTTTCTCTGGTCGATTTTGCCTGTAGAGTTCAACGGGAATTTATCGAATATAAAAAAGTAAGCCGGAACTTTGAACGAGCCTACGGTTTCCTTCAGGTGTTTGCGCAAAGCCTCTTCATCGAAAGTTGAGCCTTCTTTGAGAGTTATGCAGGCCCCTAAATTTTCGCCGTAAAGCCTGTCTTTGAAGCCGAATATCCTGCACTCCTTTATGCCTTCGAGAGAGATTGCCTGAGCCTCTATTTCAGCGGGTGTTATATTCTCTCCGCCCTTGATGATTATATCTTTGATTCGTCCTGCGATTCTAACGTTGCCTTCAGAATCCATTACGGCCAAGTCGCCAGTATGGAACCAGCCGTTATCGTCAATGCCTTGTTTCTCAGGCGGCAGCTTGTAGTAGGCGTTCTTGACGTGAAAACCCCTAGTTACGAGTTCGCCGATTTCTCCAGATGGCAGGAGCTGATTATTTTCGTTGCAAATACCGATTTCTAATTCAGAGATTTTTCGCCCTATCGTGTTATGCCTGACTGAAATGCTGTCTTCAGGACGAGTCATTATAAAGACCGTTGCTGTCTCAGTCATTCCGAACATGTTCAGGAACGTAGCATTATTCAGGGCAGTCTCGAACCTCGCAAACTGAACCGGTGACGTGTAACTCCCAGCAATACCGCACATTTTAACATAAGGCGCACACTTTGCCACGGCCTCCTTATCGTCAATAATTGACTGATAGACCGCAGCAACTGACCACAAATCCGTAACGTGTTCTCTGTCAATGATTTCAGCAATTGTATCAGATTTAATTTTTTCAGGAATGTAGACGGTCCCGCCCAGTGAAAGATAAATGCAGGGAATACTCAGACCAAAAGCATGGAATAGGGGCAATGCAACGCAAGCCTTGTCACCACGAATAGTTTTGAACTCATTAGCAAAAATAAGTGAGCAATTTATCATCGAAAACTGTGAAGTCAAAACTGCCTTCGGAAATGATGTAGTGCCAGATGTATAAATTATGTAGGCATCGTCTTTAACGTCCCAGTTTGAGTCATCAATATCTGCCTTGTGAACAGCTGCAAAGTCAGTGTCAATATAGCTGAATATTTTTTCTTCGGGCAGCTCGAAATTCCTGGATAAAATTTCGATTTCCGAAGCCATGCCTTTAGTGTCATGAGTGGCTCCGAATAACACGTATTTGCTGTCAGCGAAAGTTACGAGAGGGGCTGCATCACTAATCGTATAGTTTGAGTTCAGACACACTGCTACACCGCCAGCCCTGATAACTGCATAGTAAGTGCAGAGCCAGTCAGGTGAAGGAGTTCCCCAGACAACAACATGGTCGCCTTTAGTTACGCCTTGATTTACGAGAAAAGAAGCAATTTTGTCTATATTTGCGATGAGTTCTGAATAAGTTACCCGTTTATCGCCCATTACTATAGCGTCTTTGTCAGGGTGAAGGGCAGCCTGCTCGGTGAAAATCTGATAATAATTTTTGTATGTGAACACGAAAGTTTAATCTCCTTATTGCCATTTTTATCGCACTAATCTTTGTAATTTGTAATTTAGAAATATATCACATCACGGGCTGCTAGTCACACTGAGAGCCTTGAACAGCGTAATCACACAGCATTACACGTGTGAAAGTATTTCCGTGTCCTCACACTCGTTGCGGTCTCGTAAATAAAATTCCTCCATGCTTCTTATATCATTTTTGTCTGCTTTGCCGCGTGTCATTTTTTGAATATATTCTTCTTTCGATTTTGTAAAGTAATGATTAATGCGAATTTTATCGAAATGTATTTCTCTTGTCGTTGAATGCTCTATAATTTCTCCATTTTCGTCTAAATTATAGAAACCGTCATAGTATTCAGGTTTATGTACGCTATGCTTTAAAGAAAGGACTTTCACTGGGTCACATACCGTTTTTATCAGGTAATTAGCACTAAAGTTTTTCTCCGCACATCTAGTGAAATTCTTGAGAACTCCGCCTTCAGGTTTTGTCTCGTGTCCTGACGAACCGAATGAAAGCCAGTTCACTCCCAGACCTCCTGCGTTAGGGTGAGACTTCATGAAATCATCAATGAAGTAAAAGACCCCCCCCCCCCCCCTACCGCCAGTATTATTACGTACGAACATGAACTCATCTGCGTCGATAAAAGCCATGTACCTGAATTTATGCTTGTAATCATGAACTGCCATGTTGTAAGCATCATTTTGTCTTCGTCTGCCTTTGAGAATTTTATATGTTACCAGACCGGATTTAATGTAAGGCTCCAGGACTTCACGAAAATTATCTGTGCTCTCGTTGTCATAAATAATGAAGTGAGTAACTCCCTGCTTTACGTGAAAATTAATCCATTCTTCAATGTAAGGGGCTTCGTTTTTGGCAATCAGGACAAAAGCAAGTCCCTCACGCTCTGAAGCCGGAATGTCCCTGCGAAATAAATACCCAAGAATATTAAAAGGGGTTGCGAGTATCTTTATAAAGTTGCGGACTTTATCGCTTGATGTGTACTGCCTGCAGTTATACACCAGCGGATTTGTTTCGGTGGCATAAAGCCTTACAAGATTTAACGTATGTAATTTTGCGAATAATCCAGGCGTATGTTTTCTCAATAACTCTTTGAGCGACATATAAATTTTTCTCCCTTCTGTAATTTTTTACGGCTTGTAAATTTTCTTTGCCCGTTCTGCCTTCTTTCTGGCTTCCTCGCGCCTGTAGGCATTCTCAAGGGCCCTTACGATCTCGCTCCATTTCTTGTGCCACGCCAGTTCAGCCTTACTTGGCTCATAAAGTCCCGGCTTATCCGGTGCATCTATATCTTTCGGGGACTTGTAGACAGTGAAATTTTCCCCGTCGAACGACACAGACGAACCATCATCAAACGGAATATAGACCCTCACGATCTGACACCTGAAATTAACGGCAGCTTTGCACTCATGACAATTGCGTCCTCGCCGTTAGAGTAATAGCCCTGCCTTACGCGCTCGCTGGTGAAGGACATTGCGGAATACAAGGCTATTGCAGCAACATTAGATTTTCTGACACGAAGTATTAACCTCTTCATGTTAAGATACACTGCGCAGTCACTTACAGCAAGAAGTAACTGTGAACCTATGCCTCTTCTCTGAAAATGCTTGTCAACTAACAGGGCCATCAATACCCCCAAACGCTTTTCACGGCCAAGAACTGCATAACCCAACAAAGGAGCCTCCATGCTAGGGTTTGTAGCGAAGGCCCCTATGTAAGATAATTCGCTGTTTGAGTCCTGGCTCAGGTCCGACCTTATTACTTCTTCAGGCCATGACCATGACAACCCGGCATTAATTCTCAGGATACCGGGCAGGTCATTAAGCGTTAAAAAGTTGATGTCAGGTACGAACAATAACTAAATTCCCCTGTTAATCGTCTGGTTTCTGTCCGGGCCTACACCAATCAAGCCTACAGGAGTATGCAGAACTTCTTCGATATAGCGCACGTAGGATTTTGCATTCTCCGGAAGATCGTCGAAATTCTTGCATTCCGTAATGTCTTCGTCCCAACCGGGCAGGGTCTCATAAACAGGCTTGAACTCGCTGAGAACCCTGGTGTCAGTAGGCCATGAAGTAACTTTCTCGCCGTTCCTGTCATAACTGGTGCAGACTTTGATATCGCCCATTCCAGTCAAGACATCGAGCTTAGTGAGGGCAATTACGTTAGCCCCGTTAAGTTCAGTAGCATATTTCAAAGCCGGAACATCAAGCCAGCCGCAGCGTCTTGGCCTGCCTGTAGTAGCCCCGAATTCTCCGCCGTTCTTGCGCAAAGTTTCGCCAGCCTCTGTAAAATCTTCAGTCGGGAAAGGACCCTCGCCAACCCTTGTGGTGTATGCCTTAACGACAGAAATTACTCGTGTTAAATCATTAGGAGCAAGTCCCGTCCCGGTGAACGCTCCTGACGCAGAAGTGCTTGAACTCGTTACATATGGATATGTGCCGTGATCTATGTCAAGCAGTGCCGCCTGAGCACCCTCAAGTAAAACGTGTTTGCCCTCGTCGACTGCCCTGCGCAGTAATGCCCTTGTGTCGTCTACATAGGGAGCAATGGCCTCGCCCCATTTTCTGGCTGGTTCAAAGACTTCATCAAAAGGCAACGGCTTCTGACCGTATAATTTCGTGAAAATCTGATTTTTCTCCTCAAGGATATACGTCAGCCTTTCACGTAAAACATCAGGGTTAATCAAGTCTTCGATTCTCAAGCCTGAACGCGAATATTTATCAACGTAACAAGGCCCGATACCCCTGCCGGTAGTGCCGATCTTGCGTCCCTTGCCTCGTGATTCTTCCTGCAATTTGTCAAGCATCTTGTGATATGGCATGACTACATGAGCATGAGGACTCACTGCGAGCCTTGCCTTGTCCTGGCCCTTTGAGAATAATTCACCGGTCTCGTTCAGAAACTGCTCAGGGTCAATGACTAAGCCGTTACCCAGAACGCATAATTTTCCGGGGTAAAGCATTCCCGAAGGCAGCAGGTGAAAGACCACTTTTTGACCGTCTGCAACGACAGTGTGACCCGCATTAGCTCCGCCCTGATAGCGAACGAACACGTCAACTTCAGAGCCAAGAATATCAACGACCTTGCCTTTGCCCTCATCGCCCCATTGAGCACCGACGAGCAAATCTACGTTTTTGTTACTCAAAATTTAATTTCCTCCCTTAATGATTGCGATTGCAACTGCTTATTTTCTGCTGGATTTCTTGCCGCTAACGGACATTTCTTTCTTGATTTCGTCCATTGCTGCCAATAACTGAACGTCTTTATTTACGTCTCTGTCAGGTTCGCCCTTGACCTCAATATCAGGAGTCAGTCCTACATGATCAATAACTTTGCCTGAAGGAGTGTAGTATCTCGCTATAGTAACATAAACTCCGCTGCCGTCAGTCAATGGGAAAAGGGTCTGAACGCTGCCCTTGCCGAAAGATTTTTCGCCGAGCAATTTAGCCCTGCCCCTGTCGTTAAGAGCACCTGCAACGATTTCTGAAGCACTGGCACTTCCGCCGTTAATCATTACGATCATGGGCATATTAGTGACAAACGCCTTTTTGTCAACGTAATATTTCTCGTTGGCTCTTTCTGAACGTCCTTTGGTCTCGACAACAAGGCCATCCTTCAGGAAGAAGCTGGAGATTTTTACGCTGGCATCGAGAAGACCGCCTCCGTTATTGCGTAAATCAAGAATAAGTGCTCGTGCACCCTGTTTGATTAAGTCTCTCAGTGCAGTCTTTGCTTCGTCATCTGTCTTGTGCTTGAACTGAGTGAGCTTAACGTAGCCTATATCATCAGAAAGCATCTGAGAACGTACACTCTTGAGTTTGATGATCTCTCTGGTAATCTCGAAACTGAGAAGTTCATCTTCACCTTCGCGCCTGACCCACACAGTAACTTTTGTGTCAGGTTCACCGCGTAATTTCTGGACAACCCTGTCAGAAGTCCAGCCTACTACGACCTCATTATCGACTTTGACGATCTGGTCTTTCGCCTTGAGTCCTGCACGTTCAGCCGGTGAGTCTTCCATAGGTGCAATGACGAGAATAGCCCCGTCCCTGTCGCCTACGTACATGCCTAAACCTCCGTAACGTCCTTCAAGTTCGATCTCTTCGTCCTTGAGCTGTCTCGGTGAAACAAATCGGGTATATGGATCTTTCCATGCCTCGACCATTCCGCGCGCTGCTCCGTGAAGTAAATCGTCTTCGTTTGCGGGCTTAGTCTCTGCATCAACCTGATAGCTTTCGATGATGTACCTGACCTGACGCAACAGCCATAATGACCTCACGTTAAACGGCGATATTCTGTTGAAATCAGCGTCCGAGTAATCTGCTGCTTTTCCCAGACCTGCATAACCATAGAAGAACCCCAGGGAAGCGAGGACTATGAAAATCATGATATATACTTTTTTGCTGTGTCTGTTCAATTTATCTTACGCACCTGCCTTTATATAATGCCCTGAATTATACAGCATTCACGGAGAAATTTTATTTTATCAGCGTAAGTAATTCATTGGGTTTTTCGCAGAACCGTTTTTCCTGACCTCAAAATGAAGCCCGTACTGAGCATCAGTTCCGGTGTTGCCAACCTTGCCTATGACTGTACCCGTCTTGACTGCTGCGCCTTCTCTAACTGAAGTTCCGCCTAAGTGTGCATAGACTGTCGAAAGATCCCCGCCATGATCTATAATTACGACTTGGCCGAATCCCCGAAGCCAGCCCTGATAGAGTACTTCGCCGGGACCTGCCGCCTTGACCGGAGTACCTGCTGAAGCCTGAATGTCTATCCCTGAGTTAAAGATTTTCGTCTTGAATGTCGGGTGAACCCTTGAGCCGTATTGCATGGTTACCCTGCCGTTCA
>JAFSQO010000434.1 GCA_017446645.1 Synergistaceae bacterium
ACTGAAGCAGGCTTTGCACCCTATGAGTTAAGAGTAGGCACGAGCTTTATAGGCATTGATGTAGAGAGGTGTGCTGCAATTGCTAAGAAACTCGACCGCGAACTCGTAATCGAGAACATGAATTTCGATGCCCTTCCTATGGCAGTATCAACAGGCAAAGTAGATATTATCTGCGCAGGCATCACAGTTACAGACGAACGCAAGGAAAACATGGACTTCTCGGACAATTATGTGGTCGGAGCAAAGCAGGTTGCGCTTGTCAGAGCAGATGACTATGAGAAATAATTCACGCGCTTATCCGGGAGCAGGACGCGGCGACATAGTGATGTGGGTCTTCGGCCTGTTCCTGTTGTATTTGCTTTATAGCTCAGGCTTCTTCACTGAGGCTGCATGGGCGGACTTCAGCAGGAGGTTCTATCAGAATTTCGTCAAGGACAGACGCTACATGATGCTCGTGGACGGCTTAAAGTCTACGATATTCATGACTACGGGAGCAACGTTAATCGGCCTCGTTGTCGGGTTAATCCTCAGCGTAATTCGTGTTGCTCACAAAGGCGGCGCACATATTCCGGTTCTTAACGCAATGGCAAATACGTATATCACTGTCTTGAGAGGCACCCCTGCAATGGTTCAGCTCTTAATCTGGAACTTCACTATATTTGCTTCAGCTAGGGATCTGAACACCCAGTATATTGCGATTTTAGCGTTCGGCTTGAATTCCGGAGCATACATAGCAGAGATATTCAGGGGAGGAATCGAATCAATCGATCCGGGCCAAATGGAAGCAGCTCGCTCACTTGGACTGACTTACGGGACTTCAATGAAGAAAGTAGTACTGCCCCAGGCCCTGAGAAATATTATTCCAATGCTGTTTAATGAGTTCATTGCGTTATTAAAAGAGACATCTGTTGCAGGCTATATCGGCATCGATGATTTGACCCGTGCAGGCCAGAACATTCAGGCGTTGACACTGGAACACTCGCAGCCTTTGGTAATGGTCGCGATTATTTATCTCGTGATAGTCATGCTCTTAACGCGTTTTGTCAGGAAACTTGAAGAATGGCTCAGTCGAGGCAGAAGGGGGTAAAAAGCATCATGGCAATAATCGAAGTTAAGGATTTACACAAGACTTTCACCCTCTCTGACGGCAGAAATCTCAAGGTCCTGAACGGAATAAGCACCGAAATCAAGAAGGGCGAAAAAATTGCAGTTATCGGTCCTTCAGGCTCAGGCAAAAGTACTTTCCTGCGATGTCTGAACAGAATGGAAGAACCTACTTCGGGCATAATCACGTTCAACGGCGAAGATATTACGTCACCTAAATGCAATATTAATCTCGTAAGGCGCAAGATGTGCATGGTCTTCCAGCATTTTTATTTATTCCCTCACTTGACCGTCAGAAGAAACTTGACCCTTGCACCGGTTGACCTGAAAATCATGACTCAAGATGAAGCTGACGAACGCGCTAAAGTCCTGCTTGAGAGAGTCGGACTTGCTGACAAAATTGACGAGTGGCCAGAAAGATTATCAGGCGGTCAAAAGCAGAGAGTCGCAATCGCACGGGCTATGGCAATGAGTCCTGATGTCCTGTTATTTGATGAGCCAACAAGTGCATTAGACCCCGAAATGATCGGCGAGGTCCTTGACGTTATGAAGGAACTTGCTGACTCCGGGATGACGATGTATTTAGTGACTCATGAAATGGGATTCGCTCACAAAGTAGCCGACAAGATTTTATTCATTGATAAAGGAGTAATCAGCGAAGAAGGGACTCCTGACGAAGTTTTTGACCATCCAAAGCAGCCAAGAACTATAGAGTTTTTATCTAAAGTGTTGAGGCGTTAATGAAATAATCCCCCCTTGTTGAGCCTTCAGCAGGGGAATTTTTTTTTTTGCACATGCGGTAAAATATAAAATCATATTCGCAGGAGAAAATTTTATGCCAGTTAAGAAATCTGAATTGTACTCAATATTATGGGAAGCTTGCAACAAACTCAGAGGCGGAGTCGAACCGGCAAGATATAAAGATTACGTGCTTGTGCTGCTATTCTTCAAATACGTCTCTGATAAATATAATCATGATCCCTTCTCGGAGCTTACTGTCCCTGAAGGTTCTTCGTTCGATGACTTAATCAAAGCTAAAGGCAAGAAGGACGTTGGCGAAATCGTCAACAAAACCCTACAGAATTTTCTCGAAGCTAATGAACTAAGAGGCTCATTACCTGATGTCAGCTTCGTTAATGAAAATGAACTCGGCTCTGGCAAGGAACTCGTCGAAAGAGTCTCAGGCTTAATCGGAGTCTTCCAGAACCCCGCGCTCGATTTTCGCTCTAACCAGGCAAGCGGCGATGACATTATCGGTGATGCCTACGAGTATTTCATGATGAAGTTCGCACAAGAGTCAGGCAAAAGCAAGGGACAATTCTACACTCCAAGCGAAGTATCGAGAATTATCGCAAGACTAATCGGAATCGAAAACATCAAAGACAAAGCTACGATCTATGACCCTGCAGCAGGAAGCGGAAGCCTCTTAATCAGAGCAGCAGACCAGGCTCCCCTGAACTCATGGGGCGACCCTCTTGTATCGATTTACGGCCAGGAGATCGACAACGCTACGGTAGGACTCGCAAAAATGAATTTCGTCCTTCACCAGAGAGACACAGGAGAAATCGCAAAGGGCAACACGTTATCAGACCCGAAATTTTTAGACGAATTCGGACAGCTGAAACGCTTTGACTTCGTTGTAATGAATCCCCCCTTCTCTGATGAAGCATGGGCAACAGGCTTGAATATTGAGTCAGACGCTTTTCACAGGTTCGAGGGCTTTGGGACTCCTCCTGCAAAAAATGGCGATTATGCCTGGCTGCTGCACGTCGTGAAATCCCTGAACTCTAACGGCAAGGCGGGAGTCGTCATGCCTCACGGGGTATTGTTCCGGGGAAACGCTGAGGAAATCATACGCATCAATCTGCTGAAGACCCGTTATATTAAGGGCGTTGTGAGTCTGCCGCAAAATTTATTTTACGGTGCCGGAATCCCTGCGTGCCTCATCTTCATCGACAAAGAAGAATCCGACAAGCGCGAACACGTTTTCTTTATCGATGCAAGCGAAGGCTTCAAGAAGGACGGAAACCAGAACAGACTGCGCGAACAGGACATAGAACGAATCGTAAGGGTCTATAACTCTCAGGAGGAAATACCGGGATACTCAAGGCGCGTGCCATACTCCGAAATCTTGGAAGTCAACGGCGGAAACATGAACGTACCGCGATATATCCAGAGAAACGATGACTCACTGCCGCAAAATATTCAGGCTCACTTATTCGGCGGAATCCCGGAGCATGACATTGACTCACTCGGCAAAATCTGGAGGGTCTCGCAGACTCTCAAGGCAAAAATATTTTCAGGGACAGACGGCAAAATCTACAAGCCCTCAGTTGACTCTGACTCTATAGAAAAAATTTTCGGCGATGACGAAGCCCTGCGCTCCCAACGAGTTAAAGAAGGCTCGGAAATTTTCGACAACTGGAAAGCCAAAGCACGCGCTCTGCTCCTTAACATCAACGGGGACTCTAACCCTAAGAAATTGATTCGTGAACTAGGCGATTTGATTCTCAGTGACTACTCTGATTCATTAATCATCGATAAATACAGCGTATTCGACTGCCTCATGAACTACTGGAACGAAACACTGCAAGATGACATTTACATGATTAAGTCAGGAGGCTGGGAGGCTGGCAGGTTAATTAACTATCAGCGCGACAAAAAGGGAAAAGTCAGGAGCTTTGACGGCGAAATGATCCCTAAAGAAGTTATAGCGAGAGAATTTTTTGCTCATGATCCGGCAGACTCGGAAATCCTGAAGAAATACGAAGAACTTAACATTGAGGAGATTCAAGACCTGTTATTTAATCACAAATGGATGGCTTTCTTGGCCGGAGAGATTCACAACGAGATCGAGGGCGTTTTGAATGAATGCGTCTCTCGTCTGGTCATCATCGCTAAACGATACGAGAGAACCCTGGGCGAGATTGAAGACTGCACAGAGAAATCAAGGGAAGCAGTGCGGGCTGCGTTGAGAGGAATGGGCTACGAATGGTGAATTATCCGGACGATTGGAGAGAAGTACATTTTGATGATGTTATAATACCGAAGGCTCGTATAGGTTGGCAGGGTCTGAAGAAACATGAGTACCTGAAGCGCGGTTATAGTTACTTGATTAGCGGAACAGATTTTCATAACGGTACAATCAGCCTTGATAATATCTGGTATGTATCACGAGAACGTTACGACATGGACGAGAACATTCAGGTGCAAGAGGGCGATGTGCTTGTAACGAAAGACGGTACGATTGGGAAGGTCGCAATTGTTCCCAAGCTCGACAAACCTGCGACGTTAAATAGCCATGTATATGTATTTCGCACTAAGGACACACTTAACGCAAAATTTTTATATAGAGTCTTGATGTCGAAAATTTTTAGACAATTTATTAATTATTTGCAATCTGGCTCTATTATTGCTTCACTTGCTCAGAAGGATTTAAAAAATTTTTCCTTCATGCTTCCCCCTCTTCACGAACAGCAAGCCATCGCAGACACTCTTTCAGTGTTCGACACTCACATAACGAATCTTGCAGAGTTAATCGCAAAGAAGAAAGCTATCAGAGACGGCGCACTTGAGGACCTCATGAGCGGAAGGACGAGGCTGAAGGGCTTTAGCGGTGAATGGAC
>JAFSQO010000435.1 GCA_017446645.1 Synergistaceae bacterium
AACTATGGACGTAAAGACAGGCAGCGAAGACCAGTTAATCGACATGATGACGGGGAAATTGCTCAATACAGGGAATATCGACCGCAAAACTTTTGACGAGGGGCAGCCTTTAGCACTCGAACTTTCTGGTATATCTGACGGGGGCTTTATCAAAGATTTAAGCATGAAACTCTACGAAGGCGAAGTACTAGGGATCGGCGGACTCGTCGGCTCAAAGCGTACTGAATTATTCAGAATGATTTGCGGAATTGACCCAATGAAAGCCGGAGTCGTCAAGATTAAAGGCAGCGAAGTCCATATCACCCACCCCGGTGAAGCTATCAAGAATGGCATAGGCTATCTCAGCGAAAACCGCAAAGAGGACGGCTTATCACTCGGCATGACTATCGAAGAGAATAATATTCAGTGCGACTACAGCAAGGTCAGCAGCAAGGGCATAATGAGCTGGAGCAAAGTCCGCGAAATCGCAGAGAAATATATCAAGATGCTGAAGACTAAAGGAGTTCCCGCAATGAATGTCGTGAATCTTTCAGGCGGTAATCAGCAAAAAGTTTCGATTGCGAAATGGCTTCACGCAGGCTGTTCGATCCTTGTATTTGACGAACCAACGAGGGGAATCGATGTAGGAGCTAAGGCAGAGATTCATAATTTGATTCGGGAATTTGCTTCTCAGCCCGGAAATGCTGCAATAGTAATCTCGTCAGATGCAAATGAGTTAATGTCCGTCAGCGATAGAGTCGTCGTCATGTCCAAAGGCAAAGTTACCGGCGAACTCAGGGCCGAAGATATTACCCAAAATAATTTAACCAGATACATAACTCAAGGGGCAGGTGTGAAATAACATGAACTTCAAAAAATTAATGACCGGCAGTTTTGGCACGCTATGCCTTCTGATAATTCTTCTTGCTGTATTTGCGTGTCTGTCAAATTTATTCTTTACTCCCAGCAACATCACGAATTTACTCGTTCAAAGCGGCACGAATGCAATTATAGCAATCGGAATGACATTCGTAATTATCTCCGGTAATATCGATATTTCAGTCGGGGCAGTTCTAGCACTAGCCGGCTGTATGGGGGCGCGCGTTATGGTCCTGACCGGCAGCACTGTCCTGGGTGTCTTTATAACTCTTGGAATGGGAGCAGTACTTGGCCTCTTGAACGGGACTATGGTTGCTTATCTCGGATTTCAGCCTTTCATAGTTACCCTTGCTACAATGTGGCTTTACAGGGGCTGTGCGTATTTATTTACCGGAGGCAGGGCGATTGTCGGACTTCCTGCTTCATTCGTTCAGATTGGACGGGGAATGATTTTTAATTTACCCAATGTCGTCTGGATGATTGCAGTTTTATATATAGTTATGTGGTTCATTCTGCAAAAAACGACGTTCGGGCGAAAAATCTGTGCTATCGGCGATAATCAGGAGAGCGCGAGACTCTCAGGCATCAACGTTAAACGCACAAAGTTAATCGTCTTCTGCATGTCAGGATTCTTCGCAGCATTATCTGGACTCGTCTATATGTCAAGGCTTAACTCAGGTCAGCCAATAGCAGGCCAAAGCTACGAGATGTATGCAATCGCAGCAGCAGTAATCGGAGGCGCAAGTCTAGTCAAAGGCGGTATAGGAAATATAGTAGGCACGCTGATTGGAGCTATATTCATTGCAGGTCTTCAGAACGGATTAACGATCCTGAACGTCAATACTTATTGGCAGCAGGTCTGCATGGGACTTGTAGTATTATTAGCTGTCGGCCTCGATAGATTACGTAAAACAGTGTCATAAAATTTTTTTGAGGAGGTATTTTATCAATCATGGAAGGAAAAATGAAGGTCTGTGTCTTAACAGGCAAGCAAAAGTTAGAGTGGGTCGAGCGCGACATACCTCAGCCCGCAGCGGGTGAAGTCCAGATTAAACTTGAGTACGTCGGAGTTTGCGGAAGCGATTTGCATTTCTATCAGGAAGGCAGATTAGCTAACTGGGAACTTGACGGACCCCTTGCACTTGGCCATGAACCCGGCGGAGTCGTTACGGCATTAGGTGAAGGCGTTACGAGTCTCAAGGTCGGCGACAAAGTTTCGATTGAGCCTGCTGTCCCCTGTGGTGAGTGCGATGACTGCAAGCATGGACATTATAATTTATGCAAGAATATCAAGATGCTCGCAATTCCTCACGAAAGAGACGGTGTGAATTCTGACTACTGCGTTCACAAAGCCTCGATGTGTTACAAGCTCCCTGACAACATGGACACAATGGAGGGCGCATTGATTGAACCGTTGAGCGTTGGCTTCCATGCTACAGAACTTGCTGATGCCAGACCCGGAGAGACTGCAATAGTTCTCGGCAGCGGCTGTATAGGTCTCTGCACTGTTATGAGTCTCAAGGCCCGCGGTATAAATCAAATTTATGTATCCGATGTCATGGATAAGAGGCTCGAAAAGGCATTAGAAGTCGGAGCAACAAGGGTCTTTAATGCCACCCGTGAGAATATCGAGGACTTCGCAAAGACTTTGCCGGGCGGAGGAGCAGATCACGTCTTCGAGTGTGCAGGCAACAGAAAATCAACCCTTCAGACCTGCAAGTTAATCCGCAGGGCAGGAAAAGTTACCCTTGTCGGAGTTTCCCCTGAGCCGATTTTAGAGCTTGATATAGCAACGTTAAATGCAATGGAAGGCACGGTTTACTCAGTCTACCGTTACAGAAATACATGGGACAAATGTATAGATCTCGTATCGTCAGGAACTATTCCCCTGAAGAAAATTGTCTCGCACGTTTTTGACTTCAAAGACTGCATTCACGGGATCGATTACAGCCTTAAACATAAAGATGAAGTCATCAAAGCAGTAATTAAAATGTAATTAGGAGGCAACCATGAGAAAAATCAAGAACATCAAGGAACTCAGCATTAAAGCCTTCGACATTCGCCGTGATGCCCTCGACATTATCATGGCAGGAGGCGGCGGACACATCGGGGGAGACATGAGCGAACCCGAAATCTTATTGACACTTTATGAACGCATGAACGTAACTCCCGAAACCCAGGACAGCCCGGACCGTGACAGATTCGTATTGAGCAAGGGCCACTGTGTAGAGACTTTATACGCTGTATTAAGCTATGAAGGCTTCATGAATCTTGACGAGGTCAAAGCAAAATTCTCGAAGTTCGGCTCAGAATACATCGGGCACCCTCATAACACCCTGCCCGGAATCGAAATGAATTCAGGCTCACTCGGTCATGGCCTTTCAGTCTGTGTCGGCATGGCTTTAGCAGGCAAGATGGACAAGAAAAGCTACAGGGTCTACACGTTAATGGGCGATGGTGAATTAGCCGAAGGTTCTGTCTGGGAAGGTGCAGCAGCAGCAGGTCACTACAGGCTCGATAATCTTTGCGCATTCGTTGACCATAATCACCTGCAAATTTCCGGCAACGTTGACGAAGTCTTGTCGCCAGGCAATATAGCCCTCAGATTTGAAGCGTCAGGCTGGCACGTTATCACAGTCATGGACGGCAACGACATAGCCCAGATAAACGAAGCCCTTGACGTAGCAGAGAGGACGAAGGGAAAGCCTACTGTAATCATCGCAGAGACCCTGAAGGGAAAGGCATCACCCTTAATCGAGAATAAAGCTAACTGGCACCACAAACTGCCAAGTTCTGAAGAGTATGCTAAAATTGCTGCCGATATAGCTGCATACAAGGAGGCGTTAATCAATGGCTAACAAAATCGCAAACCGTGCAGTAATGTGCGAAGTTCTCAAAGAAGCTGCCTCAAAAGATAGAGACGTGATAGTCCTTTGCAGTGACTCAAGGGGTTCTGCCTCGTTATCGTCATTTGCTGATGAGTTCCCTGCCCAGTTCGTTGAAGTCGGAATAGCCGAGCAAAATCTCGTGAGCATAGCAGCAGGTCTTGCCTCATGCGGTAAAAAAGCCTTTGCAGTATCCCCTGCATCGTTTATCTCGACAAGAAGTTACGAGCAGTGCAAAGTCGACTGTGCCTACTCTGATACTAATGTGAAATTAATCGGCATTTCCGGAGGCGTGAGTTACGGAGCTTTAGGCATGACCCATCACTCTGCCCAGGATATAGCGGCAATGTCAGCAATTCCGAATATGAGGGTGTATCTTCCGTCAGATAGATTCCAGACAAGGCTTGTCTTTGAAGAATTACTGAAGGACAATAAGACAGCTTATGTCAGATTAGGCCGTAACCCTGTTGAAGACGTTTATTCAGAAGGCAATGTCCCGTTTGAGATGAACAAGGCTACGGTTCTTGCTGAAGGTTCTGACGTGTTAATCGTAGCTTGCGGTGAAGTCGTCAAAGCCTCGAAAGATGCTGCGGATTTGCTCAAGGAGAAAGGCATTTCAGCCGGGGTCCTCGATATGTATTGCATAAAGCCCCTTGATTGTGAAGGCTTACTCAAGGCCGCTAAAGGCAAAAAGTTAGTAATCACAGTCGAAGAGCATTCACCCTTCGGAGGACTGGGCAGCATGGTCGCTCAGGTCATCAGCGCGAATGATCCCAAGAAAGTAATTAATCTCTCACTGCATGATGAGCCTGTAGTAACGGGCAAGTCTCAGGAAGTCTTTGCTTACTATGGCATGAACGCCGAAGGTATAGCAAAAAAAGTCATCGAGACATTAGGATAAATTCACGATAAGGCAGCCTCCTGTTAAACTTTTCGGGGGCTGTTTCGTTAATTAGGTGAACGGACGAATGAAATATATACTCGCAATAGATCAAAGCACTCAAGGCACAAAGGCATTATTATTTGACGATAAGGGCGTTTTACTCTGCAGAACCGATAAGCCTCACAAGCAGATAATCAACGATAAAGGCTGGGTAGAGCATGATTTACGGGAAATCTACGCGAACACCATTCAAGCCGCAAAAGATGTTGTCGCTAAAGCAGGCATCGATAAATCAGAAATTGCTGCACTAGGCATAAGCAACCAGCGCGAGACTTCGGCATGTTGGGACAGGAAGACCGGCGAGCCTCTCTATAACGCTATAGTCTGGCAGTGTTCAAGGGGTGCGGCAATCTGTGAAGAACTCGAACGTCAGGGTCATGCAGAAAAAATTCACCAGAAGACAGGCATAAAGTTATCGCCCTATTTTCCAGCAGCAAAAT
>JAFSQO010000436.1 GCA_017446645.1 Synergistaceae bacterium
CACTATTGACGGGTCAGTCGTAACTCGTCTTGCTATGTCATGCCCTGAGACAAGATTTACTTTGAGCAGGACTCTTTCACCCGGCTTCACGAAGTTATTAACGCCTCCGAAGTGATTAAATGCCCTGAGAATTGCGTTATCTATCTCATGTTGTGTATAATCTTTCTGGTTTATAAATAAAACTTTGCTCATGATTTTTTTATCCCGTGAAAATAAAATTTTTGTGAGATTATAGCATTAATTAACATCTGCATTAATTACCCAGAAAATTTTAACTTAATTGCATTATTCGCAAAATATAGGCAAATGAGATATTATTCGTATAATTAATAATCTTATAGAGTAAAGTAAAAGTAAAACGAGAAAGGAATGATTCACTCTGTTTAACGGAACTACTATAGTATGTGTCAGAAACGGCAAACGTGTCGCAATGGCAGGAGACGGCCAGGTTACACTCGGCAGTCAGGTAATCAAGTCAACAGCTCGGAAGGTCAGGACCCTCCTTGACGGTAAAATCCTCGTAGGCTTTGCAGGTTCAACGGCAGACGCTATGACTCTCCTTGAAAAATTTGAGAACTGTCTCGAACAGGAGAAAGGCGACCTCATGAAGGGTGCAGTAAAGCTCGTCCGTGAGTGGAGGCTCGACAAGGCACTGAGACGGCTCGAGGCTATGATGCTGGCTGCCAACACCGAGATGACTCTTTTGCTTTCAGGAGCAGGCGATGTCTTAGAACCTGAAGGCGATGTAACTTCTATAGGGTCAGGCTCCGGCTTTGCCCTGGCTGCTGGCCGTGCTTTGCGCGAATCTACCGACAAAAGTCCAGAAGAGATAGCAAGGCGTGCAATAGAGTTAGCTTCAGAAATCTGCATTTACACTAACAATAACATTACAGTTGAGGTACTAGGCGAATAATCATGACAAGTAAAATCACTTCACCATTAACACCGGCGAAAATAATAGAACACCTGAACCGTTACATAATCGGCCAGGACAAGGCAAAACGTGCAGTGGCTATAGCGTTAAGAAATCGTATCAGAAGGCGCGCCCTTCCACCTGAGATTGCCCACGAGGTAATGCCAAAGAATATCCTAATGGTAGGTCCAACAGGAGTCGGCAAGACTGAAATTGCCCGAAGACTGGCGACACTATCTAATGCCCCGTTCGTCAAAGTCGAGGCTACGAAATTCACTGAGATCGGCTACGTCGGCCGTGACGTTGAGAACATAATACGCGATTTAACGGAGTTTGCTGTCTCAATGGTCCGCAAGCGTTTAATCGAGGAAGTCCAGACACCTGCAAGAGAACGTGCTGAAGAGAGGCTGCTCGATGCTTTGCTGCCAAGACCTGAGAAGAAATTCTCAATGCCTGACTTCATGAAGGCATTCACCGGCAACAAGGACTCTGAAGCAGATTTGGAAGCAGACGATGCCAAAGTAGAACAGGAGACCAAAGCCAATGCAGAACTGAACAAGAAGACCCGCGAGAAATTCAGGAAGATGCTCAAGGAGGGCAAACTCGACGACCGCGACGTTGATATCGAAGTCAACGACAACATGACGGCCCTTCCAATATTTGGATCGCCCGGAATGGACGTAATGGGAATTAACATCACCGAGATGATAGGCGGAATAATGCCCAAGAAGACAAAGAAGCGTCATA
>JAFSQO010000437.1 GCA_017446645.1 Synergistaceae bacterium
CAAGTCTTTCAGCTATGTATTTGCCAAGACAGAAACTTCCGCCAAGACTCTTAAACTCATTCAGGCCAAATCTATAACTCTCATCTTTCACGAAAAAAGCATTTACTCCGAGTTCATGAGCAAGATTCTTGAGATTTACTAGAGGTGTAGGCTGATATTCCGGAAAAGTCTGATGAAAGGCACGGGTTATATTCGCGTCATCCAGAGTGAAGATATTCTGTAAGTTATCGCGTACGTTCTCAAGTCTCGCAGCTTTGATTGTCTCGTTCATTTTAGCCCTCCTGATTTTGTTTTGTAATTAGTGAAAATGTTCAACTGCTTCCTTCAGGACTTCCGCAAGTTCGTTCATGTCTTGGGTATGATCAGAGACTTTCTTGACATTGCCTGCTATCATTTCGACTGAGGCCGCTACTTCTTCATTTGTTGCAGAAGTTTCTTCTGAAATCGTAGCCAGATTATTAACAGCGTCCATGATTGTATCTTTTATGCCGTCGAGTTTCCTTGTAATTTCCGAGACTGAGGCCGTTTCTTTGACAGAAGCGTTTATCTTGGAATCAAGCTCTTTGAATTTGCTCTGAGTCCTTGATAAAACATTGCGTTCTTCGTCTAAAAGAGTCCTGATCCCATTAGCTGCTTCAACGCACTCACCGGACAACGCGCCTATTTCTTCAACTATGCTTTCTATCTGTTCGGCTGACTCTCTGGACTGTCCTGCAAGTTTCTTGATTTCAGCTGCTACAACACCAAAGCCCCTGCCTGCTTCGCCTGCCCTGGCTGCTTCGATACTGGCATTGAGCGATAACAAATTCGTCTGAGATGCTATAGCTGCGATAATCTGCACCATCTCTTCGATTTTATTAACTGCCTCGTCGGTCCTGTTAATCCTGTCGGTAATGATCTTTGCTGCCTCTGATGATTTATCCGCCGAGTTTTCGACTTCTTCTATGCATTTGAGTGCTTCGGAATTAGCATCGGTCATTGCCTGAGAGTTAGTGTTGAGATTCTCAACGTTGCTTACTGCCTGAGCTATTACGCTTCCCATGTCTGAGATATTGCCGCTGATGTCATGGACGCTGCCCGCCATTGTTACAGTAGTTTTCGCAAGGTCCTGCATTGATGACGCTATCTGTGCTGCCGAATCTGAAGAGTCACTTGCAAGCACTGCCGTCGATTTCACAGTTTCAGTCAACGAGATTGCGGACTCCTGAATCTTTTTCACTGCTTCGTTAAGGACTTTGCTTATTTTTACTGCTGCGATTATAAGCTGTGAAGTCTCGTAAATCCTGCTTGATGATTTTATATTCACGCTAATATTTACGTCTAAGAGCTTCTCAATTCTCTCTGCAACTTCTTTCAAAGGGTCAGCTATTTTCTTTGCGATTATCATGCTAATAACACCAAATAATAATATCAACCCTGCGCTTATTTCGAGTATCAGCATGTAAATTTTCCTGACCGCCTGCTTTATCTGGGTTGCAGGTTTGCCTGAGAACGCCATCCCGTAAATTTTCGTAGCATATTGTATTGGCATGTAGTAGACGTGATAATCTTCACCGTTGATTTTAACGTTGTCAGAATAATAATCACTGCCCTTGCTTACTGCCTCCCATACAGCCTGCGAAGCCGGAGTGCCTTCGATCCGTTTGCCTTGCGAATCCTTGATAGTAGTCATGAATCTTATATTGCCCTTGAAGAGCGTTAAATCTACTCCTGTGGCCTTCATTGAGTCTATATAATTCGTGTCGTATCTTATGAAGCCGTCAACAAGGTCATTGTTATTCAGAATGTCATATTCATAATATTCACGCAGGGCTTTTGCGGCTACTATGAGTTCTTCTTTAGTGCTCTGATTGAGATTATTGGTGATTACACTAGAGGCAGCTACAGCAATTATGACTACTGCGAGAATTAACGGGGTAAGGGCAAGCATAATCAGCATTGCCTTGAGGGTTATCTTTTTCTTCATGATTTAATAACTGTCACCCTTTACTTATTTATTTATTGTCCGTAAGCTCTTTGATTTTACGGGTATCATACGGCGTTTCCTGATACACAAAATAATTCAGCCAGTTCGAGTAAAGCAAATTCGCACAGCTCCTCCATGTACAGACCGGTGCCTTCATAGGGTCATCATCCGGGAAATAATTTTCAGGCACATGAATTGGCAGCCCTGCCCTCCTGTCACGCCAGTACTCAAGCGCAAGGGTCTCAGGGTCATACTCAGAATGTCCGGTGATGAATAACTGTCTGCCTTCACTCGTAGAAATAGCATAGATACCGGCTTCTTCACTCTCAGCTAAAATTTTCAGTGCCGGAATTTTCTTGACATCACGCTTCATCACTGTAGTATGCCTTGAGTGAGGAACCATGAAGACATCATCAGAACCCCGAAATAATATCGAGCCTTTGTGTGTAAC
>JAFSQO010000438.1 GCA_017446645.1 Synergistaceae bacterium
GCATTTGCGGAGATCTCAATTTCGAGGAAGGAGGCAACCCGGTTCACACGAACAGAATTTATCTCGGAACTGACCCCGTACAAATCGATGCTTACGGCTGCAGCTTAATGGGACTTGACTTAGATGATGTGAAATATATCAGGCTCGCAGAATCTTTCGGAGCAGGAAGCACTTCATTCACTGAGCAAGATATTGTAAATCTCAATACACCAGAGAACGCGGGCAAGTATCCAAGACCTTCAGGGACAGTAGCAAGGCTTGTGAAAAATATTCATGAAGATTCGGCGTGCAGTGCTTGTTATGCTGCTCTGGTTCGTGCTCTTCATGCGAATAATTCTGGTCTTCGCAAAAATATTTATATCGGTCAAGGCTGGAAGGGAAAGACTCTGCCTGATGATGCCTTAGGTGTAGGACTTTGCTGTTCTGGAGCGAGATCTTGCATTAAGGGCTGTCCTCCCAGTGCGAAGGCTATATCAGAGAGTTTTTGATTTCGCCCTGTGTGAATTACGCAAAAAATTTGGTGTTTCTGAGAAAATAATATAAAATATGACCGTGTGGTTTTTCACACTATAGTCATTAGGTGCAATTCAATGGCGCAGGCCGTATGGCTCTATCCTTGTGAGAGTAGAAAATATTGTGTTTGCGCGGGTCTTGCGTCATCGAAACCAGAATCCTTCCCCTTATTGCGCAGTGTTCGTTCACTGCGTTTTTTATTTACCCTCATTACTTGCCGACTATCAGGGTCATTCCGTCAATGCCCTTCACGATCCCTGACTCGCCGGGAGCAAGTTCTGACTCAAATTTTGCCTGCCAGATTTCACCGTGACACATAACCTGACTCCCTGATATTATTTTCACCTCAAGTCCCAACATTCCGGCACGACCTGTCGTAACTTTTTGCTTGAAGCCCTTCACTATCAGGAAAGCAATAAACACGAAGCAAATTCCCAAAGCTATTGCAACTCCTGCAATGAATGAAAGGGAAATACTCAACAGTTCGCCGCCCGGTGCCCTGAATAAGAATATGCCTCCCAGACAGAACACAGGCAAACCCAGAAGAGTCAGCACTCCCATTGTGCCTGCGATAATGTCAATGGCCATGACAACAATACCTGCAATAATCAGCAAAATCCCTGCCCAGTTGAACGGCAGCATCTTAAGTCCTATAGCTCCCAGCAAGAGCATGACTCCTCCAGCAGTGCCGAGCATGAAGCCACCGGGTGTTATGACTTCAAAGAATATAGCCATCATTCCGCCGGATAATAATAAATAAGCAATCTCAGGACTTGATACAAACTGAATAATTTTCTCACTGAAGGACATTTCAGCACGAGAGACTTTTATTGACTCGTCAAAATTTATGTGTCTGAAGGCTGAACCTATCTTGACCCTGCGACCTGCTACTGCCTTAATCAATGAGCTTACATCGCCTGCAATAACGTCAATAACTCCCTCCCTGATGGCCTCACTTGCTGTCAGTGAAATGCTCTCCTCAATCATTTGCTCGGCTATGATTTGATTTCGATTTCTGAGCTGCACTACTGAACGCATTTGTGCCTTGAGGTCATTCACAACTTTCTTGTCCATATTGCCCTTAACGTCCTCGCCTGAAGCTGTAACAGGGTGAGCTGCACCGATATTCGTACCCTGAGACATTGCTGCAACGTGAGCTGCCTGAACGATGAAGGCTCCGGCTGAAGCTGCCCGGCCCCCTGAAGGTATCCAGACTGCAACGGGAACTTGTGAGGCCAGTATAGACTGCACTATGCCCCTCATTGCCTCGACTAAGCCGCCTGGGGTATCGAGCTGAAAGATTATTAACGCGTCATTTCGTGATCCTGATTCAGAGATTACGTTTCTGACGAATTCTTCCATTTGAACGCCTACTGTTCCAGTGAGTTCGGCAAGGGTTACCCTTGACTCAGCAAATGAACTTGAGACGCTGATAAATAAAATTAACGTTACAAGCAAAAACTTTTTCATATTATAGATTCCTCCTTTTTGTAAGTGTTTACTATTTTGCTCCATAAGAACGCAGCAAATTTTTCATTCTAGTATTGTTGGTAACAAAACGTAAAGCCGTCCAGTCCATATTGTCCCCAGCGTTGGCATTGGCACCGTATTCGATGGCTTTTTTCACTTGGGCAACGTCACCAGATTTGCACAATTCTATAAACTCATCATCACCCATTGCAGCAAAATGCTTTGCCTCAAGTTCTCTCTGCATTTCTTCTCTGCGCTTGGCCTCTTCTGCCTTTTGTGCCTCTGCTTGAGCAAGTGCTTCTTTCTGACGCTGCAACTCATTTTTCAGGCGTTCAACTTCTCCTTCGTCCTGTACCGGTTTACTTTCGCTGTCCTTCAGACTATTATACTTCCCGAATAACTTACGGAGTCCGGGGAATATCCGCCATGCAGCAATAAGCAGTATTACGCCTATTATCTCACCTGCAAATTTTTTCAGCCCGTCAAGTATAACATCATAGAACATGCTTCACTCTTCTTTCTCTTTGCCTCTCCAGAACGTCCGCACCGGTGAGCCTGTGAAATCTTCGAGTTCGCGCAATTTATTCTTCACGTGATTCTCAAAACTTGAATTCACCAGTCCCGGATTATTCACGAAAAATATAAACGTCGGAGGCTCTGACTCAGCCTGCGAACAATAATAGACTTTCAATGCACGGCCTTTCTTGTCAGATGGGAGTCTGTCAAAAGCTAACACATCACGCATTAAGCGATTCAGGATATTCGTAGGGATTCGCTTTTTACGGTTCTCATTCACGGTTAAGACAGTCTGAATGATTTTATTCACTCCCCTACCGCTCAAAGCCGACGCAAACACTACAGGGGCAAAGCTCAAGAATGGCATATCATCACGGATTTTTTTGATGAGTTTGTCCGCATTGCTGTTCTCTCCCGTAACTAAGTCCCATTTATTGAGAACTATCACTAAGCCTTTACCCTTATTTACTACATGGGCTGCGATCTTCTTGTCCTGGTCGGTGCATGGTTCGCGGGCATCCATGAGCAATAAAGCAACGTCCGACCTGTCAACAGCTGCAAGGGTCCTCACGAAAGAATAATACTCCAAATCACCGTCAAATTTTGCACGTCTCCTCAAGCCTGCCGTGTCGATTATCCTGAAGTCCTGGCCTTCGAGATTTACTGCCATGTCTACAGGGTCTCTTGTAGTTCCTGCTATTGGACTCACGAGTGAACGCTGGGAGCCTGTTATCTTGTTGAGCAGTGAGGACTTGCCTACGTTGGGTTTTCCTGCAATGACGAGTCTTATTTCGTCC
>JAFSQO010000439.1 GCA_017446645.1 Synergistaceae bacterium
GAACCTGTAGGACCTGTGAATAAAATCATTCCGTGAGGTCTGTGAATTAACTCGTCCATAATTGAACGTTCGCGCTGTTCCATGCCCAAGTCTTCGAGAGTTAATAAACCTCCGCCCTTGTCAAGCAGACGCATAGCAATCCTCTCGCCGTACTGGGTAGGTACAAGGCCGACACGAATATCGACAGCCCTGTCGCCTACTGTAATGCCTATTCTGCCGTCCTGGGGAGCCATGTGTTCTGCTATATCCATTCGGGACATGACTTTGATTCGGCTGGTGAGGGGAGCCTGATTTGAGCGCGGTAACCTCAATCTGTCCTGCAAAACTCCGTCAATCCTGAAGCGAATTAACACCTCGTCTTCATAAGGCTCAACGTGAATATCCGTAGCCCTTTGTCTCAGGGCATCAACGAATAATCCATTAACGAGTCTTATAACAGGAACGTCAACAGAGTCGCTCAGGACATCCTCACGCGTTAAATCATCAATATCATCAATGCCCTCGATGTTCTTGGCCGCCTCATCTGCTGCAACACTTCGCAAATCATATAGAGTATGCAGCAGGTCGCCGATCTCCTTGTCGTCGCGAATTTCTATGTCAACAGGGTAGCCCAGTGCAGTACCAAGCATTTGAGCCTTGGGCCAACAGTCAAAACTTGCAGCACCTACAATCAGGACTCCGTCTTCCAATCTTAATGGGACAATGCGGGCCTGACGGAGAATATCAAGCCCCATGCCTTCCGGTAAGAGTTCGGAGATTTCTTTTGCTTCCGGTAAAGGCTTCAGTGTTGTCTGTTCTGTAAGTTCAGCTTCTGCCATGTTTTAACGCCTCTTTAAACTCTTCTGGTACATCTGGCGGAATCTTGCATCAATATCTGCCTCAACAGGACTAATGTCAATGCTCATTAAATCGCTTCTTGCGTAGTGCTTCATAACTCCCTTCATGTTCAGGTCGCCGTCTGCGGGGTTAAAGCTGCCAGTGAAACCGGATGCCCTCATCGTTGCGCCTCTCATTTCTGAAGGATCCTCGATAATTTGGGGAGTCAGGAAAATAACGAAGTCAACTTTTTCCTTTTCCTTCGATACTTTCTGAAATAATCCGCCGATTAATGGGATATAAGACAATCCGGGAACCCTGCGCTTCATGGATTTTTCTGTTTCCTTAATCATGCCGCCGAGTATTATGGTCTCACCGTCAGCTACTACCACTGAAGTAACGACCTCACGCTTTGAAGTAATCGGGGTTGTAACTCCTGTTGCACTCATAACATCTTCAGTTGTCTGCTTGATGTCCATTGCTACGAGATTGCCGCTCCTGATGTGAGGTGTAACGGTTAAAGTCAAGCCGGTATCTTTATAGTCATAGTTGCTCTGGATTGCGCTGGGGTTTGACAGATCCGAAGTCGAACCCTTCATGACGGGGATAACGTTACCGACCTGGAACGAGCTTTCTTTGTTGTCCGTGCACATTAATCTGGGAACTGAGAGGACATTAACTGCATCGTAACGCTTAAGCATCTCTATAGTCGCATACATGAGTCCCATTGGCTGATAGTTCGTAAC
>JAFSQO010000440.1 GCA_017446645.1 Synergistaceae bacterium
GTTACCCTCAACGACTGCGCAATGACAGTAGACAACACTACGATAAACGGCAGCCAGTCAACTAGAAAACAGGCCGTAATGATTTATCAGTCAGGTTCAGGCGATGCAAGCACAGGCAAAGGCGAATTTGACATGTCAGGAGGCAGCATCACCAACAACACGGGTGATATATTCTACATAACTAATACAACCGCTGAAATCGACTTAAGCGGAGTTACAATCACTAATAATGACTCATCGGGAGTTTTTCTGAGAGCAGAACTTGCAGGCTGGAGCACTACCAACGGCGGAACTGTTGAACTTACAGCAGACAATCAGACAATAACCGGAGATTTTGTAATTGATTCAGCTTCGTCACTGACCCTTGAGCTTGAAGACTCGTCAACGATGACAGGGGCAATCAATACCGCGAATTCAGGGGCTTCAGTCAGCGTAAGTATCGAGGCCGGCTCAACATGGACATTGACGGGAAATTCTTACGTTACTAGTCTCACAAACAACGGCACGATTAATCAGGGTAGCTATACTCTTTATGTAAATGGCACTGCATATTAAGCAAAAACGTAATAAAATATTAGTACCCAATTAAAACTTTATCAGGAGGTAAAATATTTTATGACAGGCTTCGATTATTCCAACGCGTCTAAATTCGTACGTGACCACGAAGTAGAGAGCATGAAGGTCATCACTCTCAATGCCGCAGAGAGACTTAAGTCAAGACAGGGTGAAGGCAATGACTTCCTTGGCTGGATTGATTTACCGGTCAACTACGACAAAGAGGAATTTGCCCGAATCAAGGCAGCAGCAAAGAGAATCCAGAGCGACTCTGACGTTCTTCTTGTAGCAGGCATAGGCGGCTCATATCTCGGAGCACGTGCAGCAATCGAATTCTTACGTCACGGCTTCTACAACGAAATGACGAAAGAGGCCCGCAAGACTCCCAGAATCTACTACATAGGCAACAGCATGAACGGCACTTATATTCAGGACGTTATAGATTTGCTTGAGGGTCAGGACTTCTCGATTAACGTAATCTCAAAATCAGGCACTACTACCGAGACTGCAATAGCGTTTAGAGTCTTCCGTGAACTCTTAATCAAGAAATACGGCAAAGAAGGCGCAGCAAAGAGAATTTATGCAACGACCGACAAGGCACGCGGCGCATTAAAGACCCTTGCTGACAACGAAGGCTACGAGACTTTCGTAATTCCCGATGATGTAGGCGGAAGGTTCTCAGTTCTCACAGCTGTAGGATTATTGCCCATTGCCGTAAGCGGTGCGGACATTGACGCATTAATGGCAGGAGCTGCTGCTGGCCGTGAAATAGCCCTTAACAAGCCTTTTGAAGAGAACCCTGCGCTCCAGTATGCTGCGTTAAGAAATATCATGAGGAGCAAGGGCAAGAGTGTCGAGATTCTTGCGAACTACGAGCCTTCAATGCACTATATTTCAGAGTGGTGGAAGCAGCTTTACGGCGAGTCCGAAGGCAAGGACCAGCGGGGAATTTTCCCGGCGAGCGTTGACCTAACGACAGATTTGCACTCAATGGGCCAGTTCATTCAGGACGGTTCGCGCATTATGTTCGAGACTGTGCTCAATATCGAGAATGCCCGCAAAGACTTCGAGCTTAAATCCGAAGAAAATAATCTGGACGGCTTGAATTATCTTGCAGGTAAGAAGATGAGCTACGTCAATCAGTGCGCAATGAAGGGTACGATAGCAGCTCACGTTGACGGAGGAGTTGCGAATCTCATGATAAACATTCCGGCTCAGGACGAGAAATCACTCGGCGAGTTGTTCTATTTCTTCGAGTTTGCCTGCGGGGTATCCGGTTATATCGGCGGCATTAACCCGTTCGATCAGCCTGGCGTTGAGTTCTATAAGAGCAACATGTTCAAGTTACTGGGTAAACCCGGCAAATAAATCAAAAAAAATTCCCCTTGTCCAAATTCTAAGGCAGGGGGATTTTAGTTTTATCGCGTAATTTGTTCGTGAAAGAAATAATTTACGATTACAGGAGGATCATCAAAATCACGTTTCATGCTGTCATCGTTCCTGACATACGGAAGATTAAGGCTTTCGGCGAGTGCTTTAATTTCGTCATTAAGATTAAACCAATATGAAAGATTTTTATGCGAATAAATTTCATGATAGAGCGAGTCTAACTCCGGGTGTTTTTCGTGAATCCAGTTGAGAATCCTGACTCTGTAATCGCCCCTCAAGTTCAGGTTCTCCAGCCAGATTAAGTTACAGTAATCTTTAGCCTGCATGATGATTGCCTTCACGTCCGTAATTCCCGGAAATATCGGCGAAATAAAACAGGTCGTCCTGACTCCGGCTTCGTGAAAGACTTTCATAGCGTTTAGTCTTCTCTCTATGCTTACTGCGCAGTCCATTTCGGATTTAAATTCTTCGTCAAGAGTATTAATAGACCATGAGATCCTCGAATCAGGAAAACTCTTAATTAATTCTAAATCACGCAGGATTAAATCAGACTTCGTAGCAATGCTTATTCTTGCATTTGACCCCTTAAGCTGTGAGAGCAGTGCATGAGTTCGCATATATTTTTCTTCGCAGGGCTGATAAGGATCCGTCACTGAAGCAATAAAAATATCACGGCCTGAATATTTAGCAGGATTCTTTATTTCCGGCCAAATCTTTACGTCAATGAAGCTGCCCCAGTCCTCGCTTTCATGATGCGTGAATCTCTTCATGAATGACGCATAGCAATATTTACAGGCATGTGAGCAGCCAGTATAAGGATTTGCGGAGAACTCCCCGACCGGTAAATTGGATTTCGTGAGAATGCTCTTGACGTGCTTGATATTTATTATGACAATCGGCCTCCTGAGATAATCCTAAAAATTTTTGAGCGCGTTAATTCTATCAGAGTACAGAATATATAAACAAGCAGGACTGCAAAAATAGAATACGGAATTAAGTAAGGACTGTCCTGAAATTCAACGCCTTGAAGAATATTTCGCCACAAAAATTTTCTGAGAAAGACATAATCGTGAATCAAATATACTCCAAATATCGCTGAAGCAGCAAGATTTATAAATTTATATTGAATGCGTAAGTGCTTAAAACCTATCAGGAAACACAGAGCCGCCAAAATCGTAAAAGGCATCATCATCTTGTAAAGGTGAAAAGTGTGATGCCTGAAAATTTGCATGTTGATACTAAACAAATCAATTACAACAGCAGACAGAAAATTTATTGCAATGAACAGGCAGCCGTAAAGAATATATTTTTTGCTCCCGAAATCATCTGCCCAAAGCCTCACGTAACCTGCAATTGAATACAGACAAATAAAGTTCATGAGTCCACTGCCTGCTAAATCTGTCTTTAATACCGTTGGAATAATAGACCAGCAAATCACAGCAGTCACGAGAAATTTTTGATACTCTTCACGGGTCATCTTATTAAGAAAAATATTCAGATAAGGATGAAGCAAATACAACATAAAGTATATTGTAGCAAACCACCAGTGATTCGCTGTAATTGGCCTCACCACATTAAATAACGCCCGCAGTGAAAAACTTTCTACTCCTGCAAAAATGAGTATAAGAAAACCTGACAGAGAATAAAAGAACATTTTTACCCATAAATTAAAAAACTTCTTAAAGCTCGCTGAGGAAGACTTTACGAGAAAATAACCTGACAGCATTACAAATATGTTATCACCTAAATATCCGCCAACCCAAATGAGCCTGTGCCACAGTTTATTCAATGTCATTGCTTCAACCGGAAAATCAAAACCTGAATTAACGGCAAAATGAAATGACAATATCCCTAACATCGCAAATATTCTCAGAAGTTCAAGCGCAGAATTTCGGTCTGGTCTGGTCGATTATAACGGGTTTATTCATCTTGTCAATAGTCCTTTCACATAAATTTTTCACAATAAAAAAATTAACCGCCGAGATTTCCCGACGGCCATAAAATTCTTAATTACTTAGCTTTTTTCGCTTCGACTGCAACGATTGGCTGATAAATAACTTCTGACCTAAGCCACGGCGATACAGTTATCGAATGATCTGCAGGAAC
>JAFSQO010000441.1 GCA_017446645.1 Synergistaceae bacterium
CACTTCGCGAGGCTGGTTTGAGAACGATGCCTCAGAGAACGAGATTAAAAATTTCTCGTCATATATAGGCCGTGATGTCCTTGACGGGTATATATTTGCTTCTGAAATTACGAGATTAGCCGTAAGCTCCGTAGCTGATATTGCTATAGTCCCAATGCAGGATTACTTGAGACTGGACTCTAGTGCAAGAATTAATGTCCCGTCAACTCCTTCGGGTAACTGGGCATGGAGAATGAAAAACGATGCTATTCCTGACGGTTTAGCAGATAGACTAAAGGCAGCAAGCAAACTTTACGGGAGGATTTAACTTAAAATGAACGAATTAATCAGAATCAACGAGGCGGACGCAGTTGCAGTAGCTCTCAGGCCATTAACTGCGGGTGAAAAAATCAGCGTTGCAGGTGCAGGCTTTGCTCTTGACATTCGCGAGGACATCACTATGGGTCATAAAGTGGCTTTGCGCGACATTCACAAGGGCGAGCCAATCATCAAATACGGCTACCCAATCGGTGAGGCCATTGAAGAGATAAAGCAGGGCTATCACGTCCACACCAGCAACACACATACACTCTTATCAGGTGCCCATGATTACGAATATCACCCTACTAACCCGAAACTTGAGTCTCATAAAGCTGAAACTTTCAGAGGCTACTTGCGTTCAGACGGCAGGGCAGGAGTCAGGAACGAGTTATGGATTATCCCGACTGTAGGCTGTGTGAATGACATTGCAGCAGCTCTTGAGAAGGACGCTCAGCAATTTATCGGCGGAAGTGTCGAGAACGTCAGGGCATTTACTCACCCATACGGCTGTTCACAGATGGCAGATGACCAGGAGAATACCCGCAAAATCCTTGCTGACTTGGCCAATCACCCTAACGCCGGCGGAGTCCTGATGCTTGGTCTTGGCTGCGAGAACTCAGGGATTGACACGATAAAGCCCTACATGAAAAATTTTGACCCGGAGCGCGTAAAGTTCCTAATCTCTCAGGACGTTAGCGATGAACATGAAGCAGGCATGAAGATTATCCGTGAGCTTGTCGAGAAGATGAAGGGTGACTCGCGTGTTGACTGTCCTGTCTCAAAGTTAATTATTGGACTCAAGTGCGGCGGTTCGGACGGTTTGTCAGGAATTACTGCTAACCCTACAATAGGCTACTTCTCTGACCTGTTAATCTCTCAGGGAGGCGCAACGATTTTGACTGAAGTCCCTGAGATGTTCGGAGCAGAGACTATCTTAATGAATCGCTGTAAGGATCAAGCTACTTATGAGAAAACAGTACACTTAATCAACGACTTCAAGGCATATTATGCTTCTATGGGACTTCCTTGTTACGAGAATCCCTCACCCGGCAACAAAGCAGGCGGAATTACGACACTTGAGGACAAGGCACTCGGCTGCACCCAGAAGAGCGGCTCTGCACCTGTAAGCGATGTCCTGAAGTATGCGGAAAAAGTTGTAACTCCTGGCTTGAATTTGCTATCTGCTCCGGGCAATGATTTAGTCGCGTCAACGGCACTTGCTGCTGCTGGTGCTCATATCGTCCTGTTCTCGACCGGAAGGGGTACACCGTTCGGCTGTCCTGTTCCTACTGTGAAGATTTCGAGCAATTCTGACCTGGCAGCCCGTAAAGCTAACTGGATTGACTTCAACGCTGGGACTCTGGTTCAGGGCGGAACTTTACCGGATAAGGCGCGTGAGCTTTTCGAGTTCGTCAAGAGTGTAGCGTCAGGTGAGAAGACAAGAAACGAGCATAACGGCTTTCAGGGTATGGCAATCTTCAAGACAGGTGCGACTCTGTAAATAACGCAAACTTTTAACGGTTTAGGGGTTCAGCAAAATGAATCCCAAGCCGTAACCTGGTATCGCAAGGCAGCAAAGACAGGGTGATGAAGACGCTCAGGAGAAGTTAAGGGAACTAAAAACCCTCTCTATACGTTTTTATCCGCCAAATTACTTAATATCAGCAACACAATATCCCTCCAGTCCATCGTTTTTATCTTTATCCACAAAAATACGAAAACCAATATAGGTTAAATAACGTATAGACACAGCAAACCCAAATTACTATACTATAATATAAGATAATAAAAGATAATGGGTGTATTGTAATTATAATTCTCTATGTTGATACGTAGAAATACATAATATCTGTAGGTAATACTACATAGGTATATGTATAGAGAGTGTAACAGCATATAATTCTCAAGGAGGCAACTCACTATGACGTACGACTGGGTACTTGAAGAACTCTATAAAGCCCTCTTAGCTAGCACTAACACTAATCTAATCTCTCTTGACAACGTAAAGAAGCGTGCAAAAGGCGGCGATCCTGAAGCACAGTATGACCTTGCTATGATGTATCTCACAGGACAGAACGTCAAAAAGGATGATTCAGAAGCCCTTAAATGGATGCAAAAATCAGCAGAAAGCGGGTATCTGGACGCAATAGCCTCTCTTGGACACATGTACGACGAGGGAATAGCTGTAAAACAGGATAAAGCTGAAGCATTACGCTTGTATCTCAAGGCAGCAGAAAAAGGTCATGCAGAAACCCAGTTCAACCTTGCTGTAATGTATCATAACGGCTATGGTGTAGCTCAAGATCAGGCTGAAGCGTTGAAGTGGTTAAGTAATTTAGCGGATAAAAACGTATGGTATAAGAAAGCCGCAGGTAAAGGAATGATAGATGCTCAATTGAACTTGGCTAACATGTACGATAACGGCGACGGTGTAAAGCAAGACGTAACCGAAGTCCTCAGATGGACACGAATGGCCGCTGCACAGGGAGAGCCAAACGCTCAATTTAACTTGGCTGTTTCGTACCATAGTGGTAATGGCGTGAAACAAGATTATCAGGAAGCTATAAAATGGTACAGGAAAGCTGCTGAACAGGGAATTGTTGAAGCTCAGTTTAATCTGGGAGTCATGTACGATGAAGGTGAGGGCGTAAAGCAAGATAAGGCCGAAGCTGCTAAATGGTACAGGAAAGCTGCTAAACAAGAAGACCCTAATGCGCAGTTAAATTTGGGACTCATGTATGATAACGGAGATGGTGTTAAACAGGATAAGTCCGAAGCTGCAAAGTGGTACAGAAAATCAGCAGAACAGGGGAATTCAGGTGCTCAGTTTAACCTGGCTATCATGTACGATGAAGGTGAGGGCGTAAGGCAAGATAAGGCCGAAGCTGCTAAATGGTACCTCAAAGCGGCAGAACAAGGCGACCCTGAAGCTCAGTTCAATATCGCTAACATGTATGCTGACGGTGAAGGAGTCCCTCAAGACAAAGAAGAGGCTCAAAAATGGTATCTTAAAGCGGCTGAACAAGGGATTGCAGAAGCTAATTTCAACATGAGTCTCATGCACGATGACAATGTTGACGCTCCTCAAGACATGACTGAATCGTTTAACTGGTGCCGTCAATTAGCTGAAGATGGAAATTCTGATGCTCAGTTCATACTTGGCAACATGTACTACAGCGGAAACGGAGTTAAGGAAAATCCCAAAGAGGCCATCAAATGGTTTCGTAAGGCAGCAGAGCAGGGACTTGCTCAAGCTCAAATAAGGCTGGGATTAATCTATGCTCACGGGGAAGGCGTTAAACAGGACATAGAAGAAGCCGTCAAGTGGTGGCGAAAAGCTGCAGAACAGGGGCTTGCTCTGGCCCAATCCTATCTGGGTAATATGTATTTTGAGGGCAAGGGAGTCACTCAGGACAAGGCAGAAGCTATTAAGTGGTGGCGAAAAGCTGCTAAACAGGATGATCCTAAAGCTCAAAACAATCTGGGTTTCGCTTACTTGCAAGGTGAGGGAGTTGAGCAAAATTCCTCACAAGCCGTTAAATGGTTCCGTAAAGCTGCAAGACAAGGACATGAAAAGGCTCAGGAAGCACTCAGACAACTCGGCAAAACATGGTGAAGTATTTGAGAATAGAGTTTTTTTCGCATGATATAATCACTAAAAACTTAAGGAGGCGTACTCAATGGCAATAAGTTTAGCAAAGGGACAGAAAGTAGATCTCACAAAGGGCAACCCAGGACTCTCGAAATTATTAATCGGTTTGGGCTGGGACGTTAATAGATTTGACTCAGGCTCGGCATTTGACCTTGACGCTGCTGCATTCCTGCTTGGCTCTGACGGCAGGGTAACGAGCGACTCCGATTTCGTCTTCTATAATAATCTCGTGCACTCCTCAGGCTCAGTCCGTCACATGGGAGATAACTTGACAGGACAGGGCGAGGGCGATGACGAGGAGATAAAAGTGGAATTGCTCCGAGTTCCTGCTGAAATAAACAGAATAGCCTTCACTGTAACGATACATGATGCAGAATCAAGAAAGCAGAATTTCGGTCAGGTCTCGAACGCGTTTATAAGAGTCGTTGACGAGAGCAGGAATCAGGAGTTAATCCGCTATGACTTGGGCGAAGACTTCTCGATAGAAACGGCAGTAGTAGTAGGCGAGTTATACAGACAAGGCCCTGAATGGAAGTTCAACGCTATGGGGTCAGGCTTCAAAGGCGGACTGCGTGCTCTCTGCATGAATTTCGGTGTAAGTGTTTAGCTCATGAAATACGAGATTTTATATCATGACGTTTTCTCAGTTGTGAGATGCGATTTAGTGCAGGGCGAGTCAATCAAGGCAGAGTCAGACGCGATGATTACGATGTCGCCAAATCTTGACGTAGAAGGCTCAATGGGAGGCAAGGGCATAATGGGCGGACTTGCCCGTAAATTTCTGGCCGGTGAAAGTTTCTTTTTCCAGAGGATAACGGCTTCTCGTGGTTCTGGTTCAGTGATGCTCGGTCATGCAGCTCCTGGCGGAATCGTTGCAGTCGAACTTGACGGGACTTATGGCCTTACTGTTCAGAAAGACGGCTGGCTTGCTTCAGAAGAAAGCGTTAATGTCAGCACTAAAATGCAGAATCTCACGAAGGGATTATTTTCTCGTGAAGGCTTCTTTGTATTGAACGTCACCGGAAGGGGCACTGTCTTTCTAAGCAGTTTCGGCGCAATTCACCCGATTAATTTATCAGACGGCGAAGAGATAATCATCGATAACGGTCATCTAGTTGCTTGGCCTGACTACATGGACTACAAGATAGAGAAGGCTTCGAGCGGGTGGTTTTCGAGTCTCGCTAGCGGTGAAGGTCTTGTATGCAGGTTCAAGGGTCCCGGTTCAGTGTTGATTCAGACAAGGAACCCGGATGCATTTACTACGTGGCTTAGATCGCTGGGAATTGGCGCAAATTCATAATCTCGCGTAATAATAAAGGAGTGATTTATAATGGCAGTGAATTTACAAAAAGGGCAGCGTGTAGACCTTCGCAAACATGACGGCAGCTCGCTCCGAAAAGTAATGATTGGTCTAGGCTGGGACGCGGTCAAGAAAGAAGCATCTGGCGGACTGTTGGGATTATTTGCCGGTAAAACACATGACATTGACTGTGACGCAAGTGTCTTTCTATGCATAAACGGGAAAGTTACGGACAAGGACGATATAGTCTACTATGGCAACCTTAAACATAAGTCCGGTGCTGTGAAACACATGGGCGATAATCTCACTGGTGACGGAGACGGTGACGATGAGCAGATTTTCATTGACCTCACCGCATTACCCTCACAGTATGACAAGCTAATATTCGTCGTGAATATTTATCAGGCCAGAGAACGCAGTCAGGATTTCGGAATGATTCACAATGCCTTTATCAGAATTTGCGACTGTGAGAATAATAATCAGGAACTTTGCAGGTATAATCTCTCAGAGAACTATGACGGAATGACAGCGATGATCTTCGGCGAGATGTATTTGCATAACGGCAGCTGGAAGTTTAACGCAGTCGGTCAGGCAACGAAGGATAACTCTATTACTGAGCTTGTGAGAAAGTTCGCTTAAAATGAGAGGAGTGTATGCTTTATGGCAACTTTTCAGGAAAGAATAGCAGCTATAGACGAACGAAGCAGAAAAAATCGTGAAGCCGCAAAGAAGGCTTTTAACCGCACATTAATCATGGCTATTTCTATTTACGTCATTATGACTCTGATAGCATTGCTGATCTTAAAATATTAAGGTGAGCAGCATGAATTACGATGTTGAAATAACTGCTCTCAAGACAAAAGTTGATGCGCTCGATTTGCTCAGTAAATAACAACAGGAGGGAATTAACATGAAATTTTATGACTTGGAATGGCTCGCAGAACGCTGCGGGACGGAAAATAAATACGAGATAACTGCAAAAGTCGCTGCAGAGGCACGGCGTGAGAGTGAGGAGTCCCCAATCGAGAAGAACTCACCCGCTAACGAAAGGTTTATCTCTAATGTCCTGCTTGAAATCGAAGAAGGCAAAAGCCCGATTAACGTCAAGCCCTCAAAAGCAGCTAAAGCAGTGAACGAGTAAATGACTGACTGGCAAACAGGACGCAAGATTCTGCTCGGCATAACCGGAGGTATAGCAGCCTACAAGATTCCTGCTCTGGTAAGGCTTATCACTGGGGCAGGCTGTGAGGTCGAAATTATCCTGACCCGTTCTGCTGAAAATTTCGTGACCCCTATGACCCTGGCGACTCTCGCGAAGCATAAAGTATGGCGTGATGATGACTTTCGTGACTCAGGGTATGAAATTCCACATATAAAGCTGGCAGATTGGGCGGACGTTA
>JAFSQO010000442.1 GCA_017446645.1 Synergistaceae bacterium
AAGGCGGTATAGCTCAGTTGGCTAGAGCACGCGGTTCATACCCACGGAGTCCCCGGTTCGAATCCAGGTGCCGCCATTATTTAATTTCTTGCACGAGTAACTACAAAAAAAGCCCCCTTCGTTCAGAGAGCTTCACATACTCGTTAAATCATCAAATCATCATCAACATTAATGCAGCAATCACGGAACCTACAGCATGGACAAGCCAGAATCTTATAGTTACTGCCGTCTCGTCAAGCCCCTTTAACTGGTAATGATGATGTAACGGAGCCATTAAAAATATTTTCCTGTTGAGCTTTCGTATCGTGAAAATCTGAATCGCAGAACTCAGCATCTCTATAATGAAAATAAACCCTGCTGGAATTATTGCAAGAGTCCTCCCGTTCATAACACACAGGGCAGCTAATGCTCCTCCCAGAAAGTGAGAACCGGTATCTCCCATGAAAGTTTTTGCCGGCCTTAGATTGAAGAACAGGAATCCGGAAACCATGAAGAATAACTCAGTGAGAAACCGGGCGTTAAGATTTTCGACAGGAATCAAAATCAGGAAAGCACCCAGTGAAATAATAAAACTCCCCGCAGCAAGTCCGTCAAGTCCGTCAGTGATGTTTACTGCGTTAATCGTCCCTGCAACCATCAAGAAAGCAACAGGGATAGCAAGCCACCCGTTTAAATCCCAGACTCCAGGCCAAAGGGCAAGGTTACCCTTAAGAAAGACTGCAACAACCCAGACAGCGCAAAGAATTAACTGACACTTTAACTTCGCGAGACTCCTGAAACCCTCGCTGCTGTGAGAACGGAATTTCATCCAGTCATCGATAAAGCCAATAAAACCGCTGATAATTGGCAGGCTCCAGAACAGGAACGAGTCAAACGAGAAATTAATAATTACAGCAAGCAAGCCAAGACACAGAAAGACTACCCCTCCCATTGAAGGAGTAGCCGCTTTAATTTCCGTGTCTATATTGACCCCGTACCATTTTTGCTGCTGGGTCAGGTGGATTCTCTGCTGAAGCTTTATCCAGATAAATTGCAGAATTATACTCAGGGCAAAGAACGTTATACCCGTCAAGAAGTTCATTCTCATTTTTCTGATACTAAGTCCTTTACTATATTAGAGAGTCCCAGACTGTTGGAGCCTTTGACTAAAATCCCGTGCCAGCCGCCAGACATGACTTTGTGCAGTTCATCAAGGGCTGCCTGCCATGAGTCAGAGTAAATGAATCGGGGATCGTCTTTCATTGCCTCGTGCCAAATTTCGCCGACAAGGATAACGGAGTCAATTTTCTCGAAAAACGGTTTCATGGCTTCATGATACTTTACTGAGTTTTCGCCGAGTTCCCTCATTTCTCCTAACACCGCAATTTTCCCGAAGGTCTTGACCTTTGCGAAGGTGCTTAGTGATGCAGTCATCGAAGCAGGGTTAGCGTTATAGGCATCGTCAACCACAAATTTACTTTCGTTGATGAAAATGACTCTGCCTCGACCTGGAAGGGCCTTGAAGTTCCTGAGAGAGTCTGCGCATTCCTTCAGGCTCAGGCCAAGCTCACAACCTGCTGCTCCTGCAATGGCTAGGGGGAGGATATTATGCTTGCCCCAGATATTGGCTGTAAATCTCGCTATTGATTGACTCTCCCTGTGAGCAAGGACGAATGACATCGAAGGCAGGCTATACTCCGAAGTGTCAGGGCTTATAACGTAATCAGAGTATTTGCGCTCGCCTACACCCATTGACTTGACGACATACTGAAAGGCATTTGCAAGAAGTTCGTTG
>JAFSQO010000443.1 GCA_017446645.1 Synergistaceae bacterium
ACCGTAAAGTGCTCATCGAAGTTCAATGACAGCGAGCTTTTTATGTCGTCAATAGGCATGTCAGGCATCTGCAGGGGCTTTATAGTTACCTCACCGGCAGGCAGTCCGATTACAACAGGAGCATGAAAACCACTAATTACATCACGCAGCTTGATGAAGGCGTTCTCAAGAAGCGTAAAGTTCTTTATGGTACTGTTGACGACGCAGCCCTCGTCAAGATTTACTGTGAACTCCCTTATGCGCTCATGGATCTCGTTTATTTCAACGTAACGCAAGAGTTTACCGTGAATTGACAGACCTGCTTCAATGTTGCTTGCTACTCTATTGAAAAAGAATTTCATTCTGAGTAATAAAGACTAAGCCTCTAATAGCATGTCGCTAAAAGGCTGCATATTGACATCAATTAGCGTTACAGCTTGCATTGGCTCAAGAACAGAGAGAAGTTTTACAGGGTCGGAAGGCTCTGGGATATTTTCGCCGTCACGGTTGAGGATATAAAGCCTGCCGCCTAGTGCATCACGTGCCATGCTGATTGTGTGTTCGTTGTCATCACCTTCGGAAAGACAGCCGGGAAAATCAGGAAATGAAATGCTGATTCCTGGAGTCTCCGAGTAATCAAAAATTGCTGGGTATACATATTTTTTTCTCAAGATTAATGCCTCCTCATTAATACCAAACTTCCTGCCAGGATTTTATTACTGTCCCTGTGCTGTTCATTACAACCTGAATCATTAAATTTCTGTCATTCATGACGGGTGCATATGCCCGGATTAAGTAATGGCCCGGCATCTGGTCGAATATGCGCGTGTATGGCTCCCCGTACCATTTTTTATTCTGGTCGCCACCGAACGTCACACGATTAAAAACATACTCCAGATTGTGAATATGAACATTAACTTTGTCCATTCCAGACGGGAACGTGTAATATTGTTTCATGAAGTCATCATAATCTTTAATGGTATCTTTTTTAGGCGCATATCTTGTATAGTTTCTTGCCTTTCGTATCATGTCACTTAGAATTAATCTGACCCTCATGATCTCGCGTTCTTCTATGACTGACTCGCTTGAACTCACTGAGTAAAAGAACACCTGAGCCATCACCATAACCGAGAATACAAGAAACACCATGACATTGAGCAAAGATACGCCCGGCCTCTTTCTGAACCTGAAGCCCGAAGCAACATCTTGTCTGCACCTTCTGGAAAACTTGCAGACTGAACATAAACTCTTGTTGAAATTTACAGCCGGAAAATTTTTCAGTGTTATAACGTTAAACACTGAAGCGAATAAATTTTTTAGTCCTAAACCTATCATTTCTCTTACTGTCCTTGAATCAAACACGTCGGGATCCCTGCTCCTTTCATCTAAGTATATTATCTCAACTGAAGGCATTATACCTGTAGTGCGTTCAATCAGCCATGAGTAAACCAGACTTTGGGTCAACGGTACGACAATATCGCTCTTATTATAGCCCTTAAATTCAAATAATCTTGCTTCAACTTTGTCAGGATTGAATAGCAAAGCATCATAACAGCCGGTTACGACGAGGCTCTTCTCGTTATTCACATCAAGATCAGGGAAAATATATTCTGCCTGCAATCTCTGTTCTGGCTTCATGAAAATTCCAGGCAGCGTAATTTTCGGTGTGATTATCAGTGACGGAATCTCCCTGAAGAATTCCGCCATTGCACGAACCCACGTACTGACTCCAGAGGCGAGAGAAGTTATCTGCTCTGACGTTAAATCTTTAGCGTTGGCATTCACAAAGGGCATGAAAATTTTCTCACGGATAAAATCATCAATAGCCCTATAACCTCCAGTAACTGCGCGGATAGCCTGATAATGCAGGGCATGACGTGAATTTGCTGCTGCCTCAAAGAAAACCTGAGCTATATGCTTGTGAAAGATTGAACCGTAAGCATAACCGTTGCTTTTAATGCCGACTCTCCACGCCGTCTGCATTCCCAGGTGAATTTTATAGGCGAGAAGTACCGGACATTTCTGGCACAGGGCAATATCACTCACTATCGTATAGCATCTCTTGCTCATGGCTTTTTGTCGTTATCAGTAAGGCTGATTATCATGTCACTCTTTGAGCTGAACAGCTTGAATCTTTCAGGGTTGGCCTTCAGGAAAGCAGCAAGGTCTGATTCTGAAATTTGGATGCTGTTCTTCGATAGGTTCTCCATTGCCTTGTTGATAGAGATCATTCTCATGGGCGATTTATTCAATATGGTCAGCAGACTGCGGCCTAAGATATTCGGGTCAATCGAAAGTTTAGTGCGATGAGTTTGGGCTTTACTTACACCGGCATTCACGTCAGAGCCACCGCCTGTATCAAGGAGCTTTAGACTCCTCACGAATTCCCGAATGTCATCACGAGTCGCCGTCCTGTGTCCTGAGTCAAGAAATAAATCAACGTCACCATTATCGATTCGATTCACCAGAGCTGCAAGGCCATACCAGTCAATGCGCGAGTCCTTATCGAGGATATAGGCATGTCCTCCGTTATCCTGGAAGTCTTGAAGGATTTCATTAGTCCTCCGCCAGGTTCTTTTGTGAACTTTAGTCTCTGAAACATAGAAGCACTCATTATCAGGAGATTGATTCATCAACTCGATTGCCTGCTTCAGGGCATTAGCTGCTGATATGTGAACTTTAGGGGTAACGATAAAGAACGAGTATTTTTTCCCGCCTGATTCTCCCTGAATCTTCAAGTGTCCGCGCTTGTTTTCTGAAGTTACTTCAAAGTTTTCACGGGCATCAAGCCAAGTACTCAGGGCCAGCGTAAGATTTTCTGCACTGGGAGGCCAAGATGACGGCTGGGCTTTTATCTTGCGGCACTCTTCATTATAAACATTACGAATAGTCTTGAATATCTCTGACTCTGACTCTGAGCCTGACCCTGACTCTGATTTCAGTTTGGGCTTTCTTCCTGAAGTGCTGGTTGTATCAGGTTTATCGTCAGTGAATATTACCTTGTTAGCGAGTTCTATGACCATTCGGGGCGAGAATCCGGGTTTCAGGGTATCACCAAGCCTTGAGATAAGCCAGTTATATTTCTCGTTCGCAGAGTCCCTGAAAGATGCTGCAATCCTGTCATAGATTAATAATTTTGCCTGGTCAAGCGAGCACTCTTTCATGATTATCCTGTGATGTTCGAGTCTCTGATAGACTGAAGGGTCAAGATTCGGCTTTAAAATGTCATTCCATATTGTAAACTTTACGAAACACAACGGCAGGACTCCTGATAAGTCATTCATGAGCAAGTTAATCACGCTTCCCCATGCCTGTATTAATTCCCTGTCCTTCATTGCGTCAAGCTGGTCAAAGCATACAATCATGGGAACTTTTGCATAAGCCAGTAAGAGTCCCAGTGAAACCAGAATCTTCTCGGCCTCGCTTTCACGTGCAGGGACGCTCATGGAGTTCACATCACGAACTGGCAGCCCCAAGTTGTGAGAGTCTTCATCATCGAGACCTTCACGGAGCCATTCAAGCACTGACCACTTGACGTTCTTGTCCGTAGTTCCTGAGTAAATCGACAGGCATTTCAGGACCCTCTTGTCTATGCCGGGCATGTCTCTTGCCATGTAAATTTTAGGGTCAATCTTGCTAATGTCAGTGAAGCCGTCGTTGAGTCTCTGCTCCCTGAATGACTCTAAAACTTCGTTGACAAGCATATCGAACTGGGATTTATTTGCGCTGTGAAATTGCGTGAGGCTTATCAGTATTTCCGAGAGCAGGTGATGCCTTACGCTTTCAGGATCAAGAAAGGTCCTGACTGTAACGAAGATTGCGAGCTTTGCGTGAAGCCTTAACTTTCGCAGCATTCTCGTGAGCATGTGGGTTTTTCCGCTGCCCGGCTCTCCAAGAATCAGACCGGCAAGGGGCACAGAAGGCTGTCGTCTCTTCTGTAGAATCAGGGACTCTATTTCTTCCGAAGCTACCCTGTTGAGCTGCACCAAGTCAGGCGTAGTGTTATTCCAGGGAAGGGGAGAGGCTGACGACATAAACGGATTATTTTCGCGGAGCTCTTTTATTATTGCGTTGTTATCTGACATTTAGTGTTACCGTTCCCATTCTGTAATTATTTTCGTCAACGAAGCAATTGCTCACTTCATCAGGAGTCATTGCTGTATCATCTGCTACATGCATCTGTATTATCTCACGGTCTCGCAGGAATCTTAACATACCGTCAAACTTTTCACGAGGCCAGCCGAGTCTTTTTCTCAGAGCAGGAATCTTTACGAAGTAATTCCCCCTGTCGAGTTCTTTAATTGCGTCGATAAAGTCCTCCTGATTATGACTATAATAACATGAATCAGAGCAAGATTCAGGGTCATGCTTGTCAGCTTTATGGCCTGTAGCGATGATTCTGGTGTCGAGAAGCTCATTGAGTATTAACTTTGCTTCCCCAGTGTCAAGCAAATGATTCAGAATCTCCGAGACATCAGCCCTTGAGAACGGCAGAACCTTTGCAATACCTACCGTACCTTTTGGGTGATCTGTTGAGAGTTCAGCCTTCACTAAGTCAACAGGGTCACAGGGGACGAGAATATAAAGCACCTGGCCTTTTTTGTGAAAGATGAATCTGTCGCCGATTTGCTGTTCAAGGACGTGCCTTATTTCTGCGTTGCTCTTACAGGATTCGATACCCAGTTCTCGACGTAATTTTGCTCCCATTGACAGAGTTAAGTTCTTCACTGTCATGAATGGACGCTTTTGTTTGTCTATGATTTCCTGAATTATATCAGCTGCATTTTGTTCTGGCATTGTAATATATTATCCACCTTGTCAAAAAATTTTTATCTGATTCATGATTTATTATTTTCTTGGAACGTTGATTGATTTAATTAATAATTTTACTGCATGTTGCCATATTCACAAAAAAAAAATACCCCCTTATGAACAGGGGGCATGAAATAAACAAACACTAATTCTTGCTTCTTGCCTTCGTGAAGAACATCATAGCGAGGGCCAAGATACCCAGACCGCTAAAGCCCATATCACAACCGCTGCTGCTTCTATGAAGGAATGGGAACTGGTCTGATGAACCGCTGTCTTCGCCGATTACTACAGTCAGGGTTGCCTCTGCAGACGCTCCTACACTGTTATAGGCAGTAATAACGATCTTGCCGCCGTCTTCAGTAGTTGCAGTTGAGCTTGCTGTAACTGTAACTTCGCAGGTGTTAGGGTTGTCAGTATCATAGACGATCTCAAAGGCACTTATACCGTTAGGAAGATTGCCGTATTTCCAGGTGTTTATGTTCGTTCCGGTGAATGTTGTCTTTGCACTCCCGCCAGGTGCAACAGTCAGGCTTGCAGTCGTCTCGTTTATCACAGGCTCTGCAACCGAGTACTTTGACGCTATCGTAACCGTAATATCTATACCGACTTCATCGTATACATTACCGGCTAATATCGTGAGTTTAGCACTATCGCCTTCCTTTGCCGTTGAGTTTGTAGCACTATCGCCTTCATTTGCCGGTGAGCTTGTAGTAATAACGACTTCGCATTGTTCAGCGTTTTCAGGGTCATAGTTGAATTCTACAGCTTTTACTATGCTGGGCAGATCTCCGTTATGCCTCCAGTAATTAACATTCTTAGCCGTGAACACTAATGCAGCACTTCCTCCTGCTATTATGTCAGCAGAGGCGATCTTGGTAACTATTTCGGGTTCCACTGCAGAATCTGAGTTGGGATCTTCAATGAAGATATTGAGATTCTTATCAGCAGACTCTCCGACTTCGTTATAAGCATACATAGTTACGGTGCAGTCGGTATCGATCTCAGCCGTCGAACTTGCAGTTACAATGACCTCACAGCGATTCGGGTTTCTGTCATAACGAAGCTCAATAGCCTTCACAGAGTCAGGCAAACTTCCGTATGCCCATGAAGCTACGTTCTGGCCTGTAAATATCGTGTTTGACGTTCCGCCGGGTACTACACTCAGTGATCCTTCATCATCGATTACAGGGTCAGGGTATGTTGTGCCGTCCGCAACGATTTTAACATTCAGCTTTGCGTTTGCATCTTCGCCTATCTCGTTGAAGGCATAAATATATATTTCATGATCACCGGCTGTTGCGCTTGAGCTTGCAGTAACAGATACTTCACAGCGGTCAGGGTTGACATCATACTTTAACTCAATAGCCTTGATTGCGTCAGGAAAGTCTATGCACTTCCATGAGCGTATATGCTGTCCAGTGAATACTGCTTTAGCTGTTCCGCCTGCTATCACTGTAACTGACTCGTCCTCATCGATTTCAGGATTAGGGTATTCTGCTCCGTCCGTAACGATTGTGATGTTCAGGGTCTTGCTTGTTGACTCGCCAATCTCGTTATACGCGTAAATCGTAACGGAAGTATTGCCAGCTGTTGCAGTCGAACTTGCTGTAACGAGAACTTCACAGCGATCCGGGTTGACAGAGTAGTCTAACTCAAGGGCTTTCACTTCGTCAGGCAGATTTCCGTATTTCCATGAGCGTATATGTTCACCTGTGAATACTGCCTTAGCTGTTCCGCCTGCTATTACTGTAACTGACTCGTCTTCATCGATTTCGGGGTCAGGGTGCGATGTGTCCTCAGTAACCGTAACGTTCAGGACCGCGCTTGTATTCATGCCGATATCGTTGAATGCGTAAAGATAAACCTGAGCGGGAATATCGCTGGGTAATGCATTCGAGCTTGTAGTTACCAGCACTTCACAGCGGTTCGGGTGATCCTTATAATCTAACTTAACTGACTTCACCTCGTCAGGTAAATTAATGCACCTCCATGAGCTTATATGTTCTCCTGTGAAGACTGCCCTAGCTGTACCGCCGTGGATTACTTTAACTGATAACTCTTCATCATAGATTACGGGGTCAGGATGTGACGGGTCGTCAGTGATTGTAACGTTGAGGGTTGCTTCTGTACGTACTCCGACAGCATTGTAGGCGTAGACAGTTAATTCATAGTCGCCGACTTCTGCGATAGAGCTTGCAGTTACAGAAACTTCGCAGCGGTCCGGGTTAGAATCAAAATCTAAGTCAACGGCCTTTACTGCGTCAGGCAGAGTACCATAGCCCCATGAACGGACGTGTTTACCGGTAAAGACTGCTTTAGATGTTCCGCCCTTCACAACTGTAACTGACTCGTCGTCTTCAATTACAGGGGGTTCATGTGCCTCGTCATTCACAAGTGTAACTGTCAGGGTCTTTGAGGCAGACCTCTGGCCTACTCCGTTATAAGCGTAAATTTCGATGTCCGCTGTAGTGCCTGCGGTTACTGACGTGTCAGACATTGCTGTAACCGTTATTTTGCAGGTGTCAGGGTTCTTGCTGTAGTCGAATTCAATGGCGTTTATCCATTCCGGAAGACCTTCCTCATCGTTATAGTACCAAGTCCTCACGTGAGAGCCGGTGAATACAGCCATCGCAGAGCCTCCGTAAGCAACTGACACTTCTTCGTCATCATCGATTGTTGCGGTCTCGTGAGCTGCGTTCTTCTGGATATTAACGGTCAATGTTTTAGGCAATGAAATCTGGCCTGCAGGGTTGAATGCGTAGACATTCGCTCTGTAAGTGCCGTCCTCCGCGTTTTCGTTTGCCGTTATTTTAATATCACAGCGTGCAGGGTCTTGGAAATAATCCAGCTCCGTATAGAAAGCATAAATATCAACCGAAGTGGCGGGTATTACTGACCATAATCTTGTATGCTGACCGGTGAATGTTGCTGTTACTGTTCCGCCCTGTATAACTGTAACCGTCTCGTTCCCGTCAATTGTCGGGGTTGCGTATTTATCGCCGGCAGTTACCTTAACATGCAGATTAGCAGGTGTTGCAACAGCCTTGCCAGCTCCGTTGTAAGCATAGATTTTGATGTCGCCTTCCTGACCTACAGCATTAGCAGCATCTTTCACGTTCACAACTACCTCGCCAGTGTTCGGGTTGTCATTCTTCTTAATATCAATACCAGAGATGAAGCTCGGCAGATTGTTCTTGTCGTAATCCCAGTTTTTGATGTGCTGTCCGGAGAACGTTGCTGAAGCAGTTCCGCCCGCTACGATCTCAAGTGTCTTATTGCCGCTGTCGATGGTTGGTGTTTTGTGATTTTCGTCAGGTGCTACTCTGATAACCAGCTTTTTATCGTCAGTATCGCCATATTTACCCATAGCATATACTGGAACTTCAATAATGCTGCCTTCTTTTACGTCTGAAGCCAGCTTAACTGTAGCATTGCAGAT
>JAFSQO010000004.1 GCA_017446645.1 Synergistaceae bacterium
ACAAAGCCCCTGCTCTTACTCTTACGGAAATACAACAATGCTCTCATACTCATTTTGACTCTTTCCGCCGGATTCTTTTGCGCCAGAACCAGATTGCGTTGATGTTGATGTCGTTGATGAATTATTATTAACATCTTTTGCACGTCTTGACAGCTTTATATACAGTCCTGCAGGCAGTAAGCCCCTGTAATTCTTGTTGCCTCCGTCAAGTTTGGAACCTGAAGGGACTTCGACTCGAAATTGCTGCAAACCGGGCAAGACTAACTGTCCGTATTCTCCGTTAAGATCATCAATGTCTATCATGTTCGGGGTCTTTCCGGGGAATACCCATCTATAGAGACCCGGAATTACGTTATTGTGAAGGATTCCTCCTTCTTCAATCTTGTAAACCAGAGTCCCTGCTGATTGTCCCTGCATTATTGGTGAAGTGCTCATTATCATCAATGTATCGTCATCTCCGCGATTTGCTGCCTCATGATCTACTATAGTTATCACGTTGGGTGCTGTTCTAATGGCAGAGTTAAGGTCTCTCTCAATGAACCTGACAACGCGCGAAAGGGCCGACACGTCCATGTAGCTCTCCTGAACCTGAACGACTCGGCTGACGGTCCTGACAACGGGAACAAGTGCAAGGGTCGTAACCATACTCATGAGCATGACTGCAACAAGAATCTCGACTAAAGTGAAACCTTTTCTCATGTCGCTATTTTGCGTCCTCGCCTGGTCCGTTTACAAGCACAAGGGCATTAATTACCTGACCATTCGATGCCTGCTGTCTTCTCCGGACTAAGTGATAAGTACCGGGCTTAAAGTAACTGACCATCTCGCGCAGTATAGGCTCAAGCTGGAACTTCTGGGCTGTATTGATTATATTGCTTATATCTTCAGAATGAGGTTCACGCTTGAAGTGTCCCCATAATAAATTAAAGCCTTTGGACATTAATTCCGGATTATTTTGCTGTTCACCGACTTGAAGATAATGATGTCCTAGATTTCTCTGGGTCTCTTCGTAAACTATAGGGTGCTTGTTGGCTTCTTCGAGAAAGGCCAACTGTCTTTCAGCGTTCCTTGTCGAGAGTGCCTGCCTTAAAACGTAATTCCCGTAGATTCCGCTTGATATATAGAGGCATCCTGCAATCGAAGCAAGAATACTAGCTAAGGCGACGAGCTTGCTGAAAAATTTTCCGGGAATAGCATTAAAGTTAAAGTTATATTTAAAGTCCGTGAAGAACTCGCGATTAGACAAGGCAAATGCTAAAGTGATCCAGACCATGTTCTCGATTCTGTGAAATGGACGGGTGAATATTGCAGCAAAGTTTATCAGTGAGGCAAGTCCAAGTGCCCAGACCGTATTAATGCTTATTTCAGGCTTCTTGAATAATCCAATGACAGCAGGGACGAACCAGGCCAGATACATCAATAACAGAATTATTCCGCCTGCCCAGCCTCCTTCACAGAACCATTGCAGAAACTCGTTATGTGCCCAGTGAGTATACTGCCATCTGTACCAGTCACTCTTGAACTCTTTGAAGCCCTCACGCTGTGCCTCAAGATAGTGCCATTTGTACTGCCCTGTGCCTACTCCTAATGGGTGCTCCTTCAGCATTGCATACGATGTAGCCCAGATACCGCGCCTGTTGCCTATGTTTTCAGCGTGCCTGATTATGTCCGTAGTCTTTTCGACTAGACCTGCTGCCCTTGGTGATGCTGTCGAGGCATAGAATACCGAAATCATCACGATAAACACAGCACAGAACCTGATTACGTAATTCCTATCGAATTTCCACGCAGCTATGACGAACATTACGATAATTCCGCCCAGAAGTGCAAATAATCCTGAACGGCTGGTAGAGTTCAGAAGGCCCCAGAAATTCACTGCAGCAAGAAAGAATATGAACACCGTGTAGTAATTTTGCTTCTTGTTGCCGAGAAAGAATGCAGCAAGAAAAGCCTCAAGAGCCAGGACTCCTGCGATTATATAAAGCAGCTTGTCGGATTTAATATATGCAAATCTCAGACAAATCACGGACAATGCAATGCTTATAGCCGGAATAAATATCTTTCTGCCGCGTTCGTCCTTATAATCTTTCCAGACTTCATAGACGAATAAATAAACCGCACCGAGAACTGCTACAGCTGTCCATAAGCCAAACATGTTTTGCTGTGCTGTATTGCCTATATAATTACCTGGTGTAGGGAGAATGATATTTCTTAATTCACTTAATCTTTCAAGCGAAGTCCCCTTCAGGAAATTCAGATTATTCATGTTGTGAATCTGCAATTCTGCGAACAGGACGTTAATCGCTGCGTTAAGATTCCCCAGAATTAAGGCAATCTTCAAACCCCAGTCAGGAAATGACGAGTAAGTAATCACGTAGAACGCCCATATTGCAGCAAAACACACGAATTCAAGCACGAAACCTGTAGGCGATGAAACATTTACCCAGAAATACTGCAAACCTGAATAAATCAATAATATCAGCCAGATTAGCGCAAATAAATCTATCTTGAAGTCAAATTTATCTTTACCGTAAAATAATATTCTCAGCCCCGCAACGAATGCTACAATCGCTATTGGTACCCCTGTAACAGCCCACTTTATGATGTGCAGGGTATCGGCAAATAAGACCCCTGAATAAACCAGATTGGGCAAGGCAAGCGATACCAGCCACAAAGGCACTAACAGCCATGCAGGGACTAAAGGCAGCTTCACATATTTATCAGGAATTTTCTTGACTTTTGATAGCTCGAACTTTTCTTTTTTCTTAACTAGTTTGTTATTATTCATTAATTAATCACTCCATTATTGTCTTGTTAATCATTAATCACTATATTTACTGCATTAACGTATATCTCTCAACAGGAGCAAAGGCATCCGTGAAGGCAGGAATACCAGCATCAGGTACGAAAGGCTCCAGCCACTGGTGAGACAGCAGAGAGGCATATTTAGAACCTGATTCAGACGAGATCATCGAGACGTTTTCGGCCATGCAGACGAGAATTATATTTTGCAGCAAGGCGGCATATTGGGTCTCCGGGAAAGTTACAGGGAAAATCATCATAGTACTGAACGCACTGGCAAAAGCTTTGTAAATACCGTGAAAGACTCCTGACTTCGGACCTCTGAGTGCAGCAATAATGTTGACGATTAAAGCCCCGTCAGGTTTCAGCAGTTCTCGTAGTCTCCCGGCAGTCTCTACAGTCGTCATCTGGAACGGTATAGAAATCCACGAGCTGAACGTATCCATGAAGATAGCATCATATTTCTCAAAGCCGTCTCTTACAGCGCGATTCAGGAAAGTCCTTGCGTCTTCATGAAAGATTCTCATGTTCGGGTTGTCCGTCAGGTTAAAGTATTTTCTGGCGGTCTCTGTTACACCGGGGTCAAGTTCAACGACATCGATCTTGACATCAGGACGCTCTGAAAACAAATAACGGGGAACGCAATAACCTCCCCCGCCGAGCATTAATATTCTTTTAGTGTCGGGCTTGTAGTGAAATGCAAGATCATAAAATTTCGTGTAGCCGCTTACCAGTTCCGAAGGCTTATCGAGAAACATCAAGGACTGCGCTGCTTCCGGATTCGTAACAAGAACTCTTAACGGCCTCCCTGCTCTGGTCTCTTTTGCGTCATAGTCAATAATTGACAGGTGATTATAAGCCGTATCAACCTGAATGCCTCTGGGTGTGAAAGGCAGACCGAACTTTATCGAGGCATATGCTCCTCCGGCAAGGACTAACATGATTATCATCCGCCATGCACCTGTGTAAATAATCACTGATAACAAGGCGACAAGGCTCGATACAAGCATCATTATCACACCTGAAGGGAATAACGAGATTAACACGAAACCGCCCAGGAACGTACCGAGAATGCTTCCGGCTGAGTTCAAAGCAGACAGACGGCCGACTACTGCACCTGAGGAGTCAACGTTTTCTAATGCGAGTCTTACTACGAAGGGCGAGACCATTCCCAGCAATAAACTTGCAGGCGAGAAAATTATAACGCTGGCAATGACGCTGGACATGTATAGATTCAGCTCAAGCTCCTGAAGTTTTGTGAGGATAAAATTGCTTGCAAAGGCAGTTATAGCAATTATCACCGCAGCAAATAATAATATCCTGCCGAGTAATTTGCCTTCGGGAGTCCTGTCCGCCATAGAGCCGCCCAACCAGTTGCCAATGCATAAACTTGTCATGATTATGCCGATTAATGCCGTCCAGACGATTAACGAAGTCCCAAAGAACGGAGCCACCAGACGCGAACCGGTAAGCTCAAGAATCATAGTAGCTGCCCCGCTGAAGAACGAAGTCAACTGCAATCTTGCCTGAATCTTTGTTGGCTGATAATTCAAAGTTTTTTTCATCTCCTGTTTGTATAAAATTTTTCTTTCACGTTCAACACGTTCAAATTTATTATTATTTTTATTTTACCAGTGATTTTATTATTTCTTGTACGTACCGGGCACAAATAATAAAAACACCGCAAATAATTCAAGTCTCCCTGCAAGCATACAGAACGAGAACAGCCACTTCACGAAACTGGGAAGCCACGCAAAATTCTCGACAGGGCCAAGTAAATTTAATCCTGGACCTACGTTGCTCAGACACGTCAATACACCTGTAAAAGCCGTGAGCAAATCAATTCCAAATGCCGTAGTTATTAACGTACTTACTGACAAAATCAGCATGTACAGGACAAAGAACGCTGCTGACGAGTCAAGTGTACTCCTTGCTATGGTCTTGCCGTTGAATCTTGACTTGATTATTGCCTTAGGGTGCAGGAGTCTCAGGGTTTCCGCCTTAAGCTGACGGCCCAGAATTATGAACCGCGAGACCTTACAGCCGCCGCCCGTTGAACCGCCTGATGCCCCTATGAACATTAATACTATAAATAAAAATTTCGTGAATTCAGGCCATAAATTATAATCTTCTACGATAAAGCCCGTAGTAGTCATTACGCTTACAACATGAAAGAACGTTCTGCGCAACATGTGCTCAATTCCTGCGAAGTTTCCTGCAAAATATAAAGACAATGACATAGCAAGTGCAGCAAACACAGTTATAGCAAAGTATGAACAAAATTCTTCATCGTGAAAGAATTCTCTGAACTTCTTTTTCAGAATCACAAAATACAGCGAGAAATTCACACCTGAAGCAAACATGAAGATTATTAACACCCATTGAATATAGGGACTTGTGAAATATGCAATGCTGTTATTCTTTGTCGAGAAGCCCCCTGTCGCAATTGTCGAACATGAATGAGCAAAGGCATCAAATAACGTCATGCCTCCAAACCACAACAGTACTGTCTCTATTAGGGTCAAAGCTACATAGACTCCCCAGAGATATATAGCAGTCTGGTGAAGTCGAGGCGTTAATTTCTCCGCAGTAACTCCGGGAACTTCGGCCTTGTACATTTCCATACCTGAGACTCCCAAGAAGGGCAGGACAGCAAGACTCAAGACTATAATGCCCATTCCTCCCATCCAGTGAGTAAGGGAACGCCACAGCAATATCCCTCTGGGTAATGCTTCAATCTTGGAAAAAATCGTAGCTCCTGTAGTCGTGAAGCCTGACATTGTCTCAAAGAATGCATCAGTATAACTCGGCACACAACCTGAAAGCCAGTACGGTAATGCCCCGATAAACGAAGCGGCTGCCCATGAGAAGCCCGTTATACCGACACCTTCACGAATTCCGATTGCTGAATGGGAATCTTTACTGTCTGACATTATCGACAAAATTACGCTGGTGAATATTCCGGTCAAAATCGAAAACAGGAACGCCCTGGCATCTCTGCTCCTGTCGTATAGGGCAATGCAGCCTGAGGGGATCATGGCGAACGAGACGACAAGACAGATCAGGGCAAGCACTCGAAATACAGTTTTTATCTTCATGACTTACTGGCCTCTTGGACTTCTGCACCGAATAACTTTGCAGCTTCAGGCATTAATGACGTAAGGGCAAACAGGATAACATGGTCGCCTGCAAGGATTCTCGTAGCTCCGGTAGGGACAAGAATCTCATCACCTCGTCCAAGCAAGGCAACTATAACGCCCTTCTGAAGTCTTATGTCAGCAAGGGTTCTGCCTGTAAGCTCATTGTTTTCCTGAATGACGACCTCAAGCATTTCTGCGTTAATCTTCTCTATCATAGAAAAAGCCCTCGTGTGTTCAGGATAACGAATTACACGCAGCAGCAAGTTCGACATTGCGTCATTAGGGTCAACTATTGCGTCAACGGGGATTGATTTAGTAAGCTCCTGATAATCTTTCCGCCTGACTATTGCTATGGTCTTGCCCGCTCCCATTTCTTTCGCTATGACTGAGCAGATTAAATTCACTTCGTCTGATTCAGTCGCGCAGATATAGCCGTCAGCTGATTCAATGCCTTCTTCTTTTAAAGTATTTCTGTCAGCACCGTCGCAATTCAGGATAAGGGCCTCTCCAAATTCTTCTGATAATTTCTCGCACTTGGCCGGATCTTTCTCGATTATGCGCATTTCTACGCTGCCGAACTCCCTGCGGACTAACTGGGCTATCTGGGTGCCTAACTTGCCTCCGCCTACGATGAATAATTTCTTCAGAGAACGCCTTTGCTCTGAGTCAGGCTGGAAGACTTCCTGCAAAATTTCAGCACTCTTCTTATACGTAACGACATAGCAGACATCATTAGCCTTCAGTATCGTGAATCCATTAGGAACCCCCGCAGTGCCGTCCTCGTGTTCGACGTGGACAAAGACCGCCATCAATTCCGGGTAAACCGTGCGTAAATCTTTCAGTGCCATGTTTACGAGTTTCGAGTTCTCAGAAATCTTCAGGGTATAAAGAGCTGCCCGGCCGTCAAGTAACTCTGCTGTGTGAGTCGCTGAACTTACTTCGAGCAGGCCAATGACTTCGCGTGCTATAGATCTTTCTGGCGAGATCATGACCTTTATACCCAATTTATTCCCCCAGTAGGGCGAGTCGGTGAACTCAAGGCTTCGGGTTCGCGAGATGACATGCTTGACCCCTGCATTGAGAGCTATCCAGCATGAAAGCATGTTGACTTCATCCCTGTTAGTGCAGGCAATCAGCAAATCAACGTCACCGCCTGAGATAACACCTGCCTGAGCCAGTATCTGAGGCCGTGCACCGTTGCCCCTGATGACCTGAACGTCCAATTCTTCTTCAGCATTTCTTGCCTGGGCTTCGTTATTTTCTATCAAGTAAATATCGTGTTCATTATCAGGATCAAGCGATAATTTTTGAGCCACTGTACGTCCTATCTCGCCTGCTCCTACGATGACTATTTTCACGCTAATTTAATTCCACCTTTCTGAGCTTCCATTTGCATAAGAAACTTGCGCTGGGTTTAGAGACACCCTCCCGCATAATTTTATACACGAAAGTATTTTGTTCAGGCTCTGCAATAAGAATCTTCACAGTTTCCCCCATTTTTGCGCCGCTCCTGAAAGAACATGCAGCAAATTCAAGCTCGTACTTCTCGAAATCAATCGGGGTAGAGTCATGAATCCAGCCGAAATAAATTGCGTTGTTGACATGAGAGTTAGAGTCAATGTCATGAAATTTCACTGGCTGTTCGACTACCTTAATGCATTCTGACTCTGCAAAGTCCGGAATTTCCGTAAAATCAGGATTAATATCCGCAGTATCCCTTACTGTAATAGCAGGGATATGAGCAGAAGGCTTGACCAGCCTACCAGACTTGAATTCGACAAGAAGCCATGAAGTTTTCGCGTTCAGAATCTCGTAGCCGTACATTGATTTGACATGAAATTCCCTGAGAGTATTATAGCCGTGTGAGGGATCATGAAAAGTGTTGATGTAGAACTTCTCATCAAGAGAAGGAAGATAACCGGTGAAATTAATCTCATACTTCAGCAAGACCCATGCATAGCCTCGTGCAATTAACTCTGAGGAAGTGCCCTCTATACCCTCGACAGCAAGTGCTGCCGTGTCCTGAAAGTAATCCAGAAGATTCCGCAGCTTGATTATACCCAGACTTGACACATCTGAAGGCATCGTGATTACTTCTCGTGTGAACATGCTAAAAAAATCCTCCTAATAAATTCCTGAATAAATGCAAATTATACAAAACAAAACCCCCGCTTCTCTCAGCAGGGGAAAAGGCAATAAATTAATCGCTGCACACTGGTCTTTAATCTCTTTTGCGTCCGAAAATCCTGAGCAGGTAAATAAACAGGTTAATGAAATCAAGGTATAACTCAAGAGCACCAATTACTGCGACCTTGCCCATTGCCTGGTCATCTGCACCGTTGAGACTTACCGAAAGCTGCTTAATCTTGGCCGTATCGTATGCAGTTAATCCCATGAAGATTATTACACCGAAGATGCTGATATAGAACTCTGCCATTGATGAGCCTACGAAGATGTTAATGACCATTGCGATAATTAAGCCAAACAAGCCCATTCTCAGGAAACTTCCCATTCCGGTTAAATCTCTCTTAGTGTAAAGTCCGTAAAGACTCATTACTCCGAACATTCCTGCAGTAGACAAAAATGCTTTATAGACAGACTCGCTTGTGTAGACGAGAAGCAGGACAGAACAGGTCATGCCGTTTATTACGCTATAGAGCAGGAAGAGCAATAAAGCAGTCCCTGCGGAAATCTTGCTGATAGCTATGCCAAGACCAAAGACCAAGCCAAGCTCGATTATGCACAGGACTATCATGGGAACTTGAGACGAGAATAAAAATTTTACCATTGAGGCATTTGAGACGCTGAACCAGGCAAAGAATGATGTTAGAATCAATCCGAATGCCATATACTGGTAGACTTTGCGAAATAATGTATTCGTGATTTCAAGGGTATCTGCACCGGTTGCGTATGGTGCGTAGTTTTCGTATTGAGACATAAATTAACAGCTCCTTGTAATAAAATATAGCATTGCAATTTTCAAAATCTGGTAATATTTTAGCAGACTATAGAAATTTTTATCATGAAGGTGAATAATTTTAATTATGAGCGCAAAGAAAAACGGAACTCACGAAATGACCCGAAGCGGTTATGAAAGACTCAGTGAAGAATTAACTCACTTGAAGACAGCACGCCGTCAGGAAGTTGCACGTCAATTAGAAGAAGCACGGGCCTTTGGAGATTTAAGCGAGAATGCAGAGTATGCAGCAGCCAAAGAAGAACAGGCCAAACTTGAGGACAGAATTGCAGACCTTGAGAACACCCTGAGCAGCGTTACCGTAATTGACGAGGAGAAACTCGACACAACCAGGGCAGGCATAGGCTTAAGGATCGGCATTGAGGACATGGACACCGGCAAGAGCTACACGTACGATCTTGTAGGCTCCGAAGAGTTATCGGGAGCAGCAGTCAGTCCCGGCGGCATTCAGAGAATCTCGCAGAAATCCCCGGTGGGTCAGGCAATCATAGGTCATGCAATCGGCGAAGAGATTATCGTCAAGATACCAAGAGGACAACGAAGGCTCAAAATTACTGCTATCGAGAAATAAAATGCTTAACTTAACCACTAGACCGCGAAGACTCAGAAGGACTCAGGCAATCAGAGACCTTACCAGTGAGACAAGATTAACGCCTTCAATGATGATTTACCCTGTATTTGTCAGAGAAGGCCGCAACATAATCGAAGACATTCCGTCAATGCCGGGACAAAAACGTTACAGCCCCGACAAATTGCCGCTGATTCTCGAACGTGCTGTGAAAAACAAAATCGGAGGAGTGCTTTTATTCGGCATTCCTGAACATAAAGACGAGTCTGCAAGTTCAGCATACGATGATGACGGCGTAATTCAGCAGGCAATCAGGCTCTCAAAGCGCGAATTCCCGGACCTGACAATAATCGGCGATGTCTGCATGTGCGAGTACACTTCTCACGGACATTGCGGAATAATCAAAGATCACGGGGTCGACAATGACTCAACGCTCGAATATCTTGCGAGAATAGCAATCTCTCAGGCAAGGGCAGGAGCAGATATAGTAGCACCTTCTGCAATGATGGACGGACAAATTGCAGCAATACGTGAGGGACTTGACGCAAATAACTTTCATGACACGTTAATTTTTTCTTACGCAGTGAAATATGCGTCAGGCTTCTACGGGCCATTCAGGGAAGCAGCAGGTTCCGCACCGTCTTTCGGAGACAGGAAAACCTACCAGATGGACCCCCGCAATGTTCGAGAGGCCGTCAAAGAGGCAATACTTGACATTAACGAAGGGGCCGACATGCTCATAGTAAAGCCCGGACTTGCTTATCTTGATGTCCTG
>JAFSQO010000444.1 GCA_017446645.1 Synergistaceae bacterium
GCTGACAAAAATTTTTGCGTTACAACCCTTGCGACCGGCCAGCACACTGACATGCTGCGGCAGGCCCTTGATGATTTCGATATTACTCCTGACTACAACTTGAACATAATGCGGACTTCACAGACTCTTGACTACATAACTTCGAGCGTTTTAAGCGGAGTCGGCGAATTATTAGATAATCATCATCAAGATATGATTCTCGTTCACGGAGATACTTCAACGACATTTGCTGCAGCTTTGGCAGGATTTTACAGGCACATCCCAGTCGGACATGTTGAGGCGGGACTGAGGAGTCATGATTTGAGTCTGCCGTTCCCTGAAGAAGCTAACAGGGTCTTGACTGACAGGATCGCAGAATTATTCTTTGCGCCTACTCAGGGTGACTCAGATAATTTGATTCATGAAGGAATCTCACCCGAAAAAATTTTCATTACGGGTAACACAGTAATTGACGCGCTCTATAAGATTTTAGAGGCCAAACAAGGAGTCTGTGAGCCTGACTATCTCGTGAAAGCTCAGGGCCGTCCGTTAATCCTGATGACTGCTCACAGGCGCGAGTCCTGGGGCGAGACGTTACGGGGAATTTGCGGGGCAGTGATAGACATAATTCACTCAAGAAACGATGTAGTGTTTCTGATTCCCCTTCACAAGAATCCAGTTGTGAGAGAAATTTTCAGGGAGTGCCTGAAGGATTACGAGTCCAATGTAATTTTCACCGAGCCTTTAGGTTACTCAGAGTTCGTCTACGCAATGAGCAAAAGCGTCTTCATCTTGTCTGACAGCGGAGGAGTTCAGGAGGAAGCCAGCGCAATCGATAAGCCGGTGTTAATCATGCGCACTGTATCCGAGAGACCAGAGGCGATAACTCACGGGACTGGGTTGCTTGTTGGGACTGACAGGGAGAGAATCAGGGACGAGGCTTTGAAGTTCCTGAATGACCCTGAGAGCGTGAAAAGATTCTTGGCCAAGAACACGAAGCCTTTCGGGAATGGTGAGGCGAGCGTGAAGATTCGTGAGGCTCTGATAGAATATTTTGAGATTTAGGGAGGAGTTATTATCATGAAAAAGTTATGTGTAGTTGTAGTTATTGTATTAGTGTGTGCGTCTTCAGCGTTTGGAGGAGTGAATGAAGATTTGCTGAAAGCTGCAAAGGATAAAGATACGACTCCGCAAATGATTAAGAATCTCATAAAGTTCGGGGCGGACGTGAACACTAGGGACAGTTCTGGTAGTACGGTTTTAATGATAGCAGCAGTTAGTAACAGGAATCCTGAAATCGCCCAAACTCTTCTCAAAGCAGGGGCTGATGTTAATGCTCAGGACTACTACGACACTACAGCTTTGATGTGTGCAATTTTTAATAATAATGACATTGAAGTTATTAAAGTTCTTCTCAATGCAGGAGCTAACGTTAATGCTAAGAGCAACGATGGTAGTACGGCTTTAACATTGGCTACTATTAGTAGTAACTTTGAAGTCATTAAAGCTCTTATTAATGCAGGAGCGGACGTAAACGCTAAGACAAATAACGGCTGGACGGCTTTAATGGGGGTAGCTGGTAACACGAATAGTAATCCTGAAGTTATAAAAATTCTCCTTAATGCAGGGGCTAATGTAAATACTCAGAATAATGACGGTAGTACGGCTTTAATGGTAGCTGCTGAAAAAATAGCAATGCAGAAGTCATCAAAGCTCTCATAAATGCAGGGGCTGATGTAAATGCTAAGAACAACGGCGGTATGACGGCTTTAATGTTGGGAGCTTTACGCAATAGTAACCCAGAAGAAGTAATACAAGCTCTTATAGACGCAGGGGCTGATGTCAACGCTAAAGAAATGAAAGGCAGTACGGCTTTGATGATAATGGCAGCTGGTAATAATGCTAAAGTCGTTAACTTCCTTCTCAATGCCGGAGCTGATATTTTCTTAAAAGACAATAAAGGCAGAACGGTACTAGACTACATATATGACGATAGCATAAAGAAAATTATTCTCAACGCTGCCCGGTAAATATCGCTCATAAGGAGGAGTTATTATCATGAAAAAATTATTTGTAGTTGCAGTTATCTTGTTAGCGTTCGTCTCTTCAGCATTCGCCAGCCTGAACGATGACTTAATTCAAGCTGTCCAGAACAAATACACGTCCCCGAAAAGAATCCAGTCTCTCATAAAGTCCGGAGCAGACATCAATGCAAGGGACGATGAAGGCTATACTGTTTTAACTCTGGCTGTAATTCGTACCGGCAATATAAAAGCAATCAAGGCTCTGATTGATTCAGGTGCTGACGTGAACGCAAGGCATGATGATCTTACGGCTTTAATGTTCGCTGCTCAGCTTAGTAATAATCCCGAAGTCATAAAGACTTTAATCAACGGCGGAGCTGACCCGAACTCTCAAGATAATAACGGAATGACGGCTTTAATGTACGCTGTAGCAAGTCAAAATGATCTTGAAATAATAAAAGCCCTGATAGATTCCGGAGCTGATATTTACGTAAAAGATAATCAAGGCAAAACCGCACTCGATTACGCAAATAATGAAGAAGTAAAGAAAATTATTCTTGACGCTGCCCGGTAAATATCGCTCATAAGTAGGGGGTATCATCATGAAAAAGTTATGTATAATTGCAGTTATGCTGTTTGTGTGTGCGTCTTCAGCATTTGGGAACGCAAACGATGACCTTCTCGAAGCTCTGGCGGATAAATACACATCACCGAAAAGAATCCAGACCCTAATAAAGTCCGGCGCAAATGTCAATTACAGGGACGAATCCGGAATGACGGTTTTAATAACTGCAACTGCCATAAACAGGAACCCTGAGATAATTAAAACCCTAATTGATGCAGGGGCAGACGTTAACGCTCATGCCAACGACGGAATGACACCTTTAGCATCTGCTGTTCTGATTAATACACCTGAAGTTGTCAGGACTCTTATAGCTTCCGGAGCTGATGCCAACGTTACAAACGACAGCGGAGTTACCCTTTTAATGCTTGTCGGCAATCTTGAAACAGCCCGGATTCTTCTTGACGCAGGGGTAGACGTGAACGCTAAGGACTCAGACGGTAATACGGCTTTAATGCGCATGGCCAGAAACGAGTATTCTCCTGAATTTATCCAGCTTCTAATAGACTACGGGGCTAACATATTAGCAAGAAATAACGAGGGCAAGACCGCACTTGATCTCGCAAAGACTGACGAGGTAAGGAAAATTATTCTTGACGCTGCACAATAAATTAATCAAGGTAAAACGTGAAAATATTATTGACGAGTCTATAAAGGAGGCTGAACGAAAATAAAAAATCCAAATGTTATGAAAATCAACGGCGGAATTCCCCTGAAAGGCACGATAAGGACTCAGGGTGCAAAAAACGCTGCTCTTCCGGTCATGGCCGTAGCTCTGCTCTTGAGGGGGCAGACTCTGACGCTCGATAATGTGCCGGATCTCGATGATATAAACACTATGATAGAGCTGTTAAAGACTCTGGGCGTTGACGTAGAGATAAAACGCGACGGCAAGACTTCACAGGTCATCTTCAACACCCCGGAAGAATTAAAATGGGAAGCTCCTGACTCACTTGTACGCAAAATGAGGGCTTCGAGTCTCGTTCTTGGTCCGTTACTTGCTAATTGCGGCAAGGTCTCACTGCCATTACCAGGCGGCTGTTCAATAGGGTCAAGGCCAATTGATTTACACCTGAAGGGCTTGAAGCAAATGGGCGCAGAAATCGAGATTCAAAACGGCGTAGTTCATGCCCACGTTAAAGGCAAATTACGAGGCAGGCGGATTTATCTTGACTTCCCTTCAGTCGGAGCAACTGAGAATCTCATGATGGCAGCTTCTCTTGCTTCAGGTGAGACAATAATCGAGAACATTGCGCGCGAACCCGAAATCGATAATCTTGCAGCAGTCCTTCGTTGCATAGGCGTACCCGTTGAACTCGAAGGCACCGGCGGAGTCAGAATCAAAGGCATTGACAAGGCTCACTCAGGACGAGAACGCGTTATCCCTGACAGAATCGAAGCGTGTACATACATTCTTGCAGGAGTCATGACTAACGGACATATTAAAGTAGAAGATGTTGTGCCGTCCCACATTGATGCTATTCTCGCAAAAATGGAGGAAGCAGGCGCAAAGTTCGCAGTTCGTAAAAGCACGGTCGAAATTTTCCCGTCAAAGAGATTGCATCCTGTTTCGATAAAGACAATGCCCTATCCTGGTTTTCCGACTGATTCACAGCCCCAGATGGCAGCAGCCCTTTCACTGGCAGGAGGAGTCAGCACGATTGAAGAGAGCGTCTTTCAGGCAAGATTTCTCTATGCCCAGGAACTAAATCGCATGGGAGCAGATATTCAGATTTCCAGAGACGTTGCAATTATCAGGGGAGTCGCTGGCTTGCAGGGTGCTCCGGTAAAAGCTACGGATCTGAGAGCAGGGGCTGCATTAATCATTGCCGGACTTGCTGCAAAAGGTGAGACCCGCGTCGAGGACATGGTTCACGTCTGGCGGGGTTATGAGGCTATCGACAAAAAGCTGCGTTCATTAGGTGCTCAGGTTGAACTCGTCGAACAGTAATAATGACTCACTCAGCAAAATAGAAATTATTGCGTTCGTAGGACCTGCAGGTACAGGCAAGAGTCATCGTGCGACCCATGTAGCTCGGCAAAACGGGACCGATATTATTATAGATGACGGTTTATTAATCTCACGAGGCAGAATTTTAGCGGGCAGGAGTGCCAAATCTGAAATTAACAGGTTA
>JAFSQO010000445.1 GCA_017446645.1 Synergistaceae bacterium
CTGCGATCTTCTTGTCCTGGTCAGTACATGGTTCGCGGGCATCCATGAGCAATAAGGCAACGTCTGACCTGTCAACGGCTGCAAGGGTTCTCACGAAAGAATAATATTCCAAATCGCCGTCAAATTTTGCACGCCTCCTCAAGCCTGCTGTGTCAATTATCCTGAAGTCCTGGCCTTCGAGATTTACTGCCATGTCTACGGGGTCTCTTGTAGTTCCTGCGATTGGACTCACGAGTGAACGCTGGGAGCCTGTTATCTTGTTGAGCAGTGAGGACTTGCCTACGTTGGGTTTTCCTGCAATGACGAGTCTTATTTCGTCCGGATTAATTTCATCATCGCCGTAATCTTCTGGCAGAAAATCAACAATCATGTCTTCGAGTTCATCAAGATTGCGTTTATGAAGGGCACTGACTGCGATAACGTTCTCAAAGCCAAGTGAGTATGCATCATTTACGAAGTCATCGTGTTTCACGTCATCGAGCTTATTCATGGCAACGATTACGGGTTTATTCTCACCTGAAGCGCGCCTGATGAAGTCCGCAATTTCTTCGTCAGAACGAGTTACACCATCTTTACCGTCAAGCAGGAATACAATAACGTCGCATTCTTTGACAGCCTCGTCAACGTGAGCCTTTATTCCGGAACTGAAGGCAGTATCTTCACCGAAAATTCCGCCTGTGTCGATTACGTAAAAGTTCTTGCCCCTGTGAGAAACTTCGCCGTATAGTCTGTCTCGTGTAACTCCGGGCATGTCGTCAACGATTGCGCTTTTTGTCTCGGTGAGCCGGTTAAATAGAGAAGATTTGCCAGCGTTTGGCCGGCCAATTATAGCTGCTATACCTGACATGATTTAATTACCCGTTATGTATTCTGCAAGAGCCTCGCCCCTGAGATTCGCGGCAAGTCCTACAGCAAGCTTTATCCGCGCCTGATAGGGTGATAACAAGCCTCCGCCGATTAATCCCATCTCCAGTAACTGGGCAGCACTTCCCTCGTAATTCTCTGTAGCCTGAACAAAGCCGTCAGGGTATCGCGAAGTCAACACTATCGGAATCTCAGAACGCAAAATCTTTCGCAGTAACGGAACCCATGACGAAGGCACATCACCGTCACCAAGTCCTGACACGATTAGGCCGTCAAGTTCCTCGAAACGCTTATCGAGTAATGCCTTGAGTATCAGGTCGCTGTCTCCCAGTGAGGCATTAATGACAGGGATATTTCTGGCAAGAGGCGAGAGCATTTTCTGGACGAATCTGTGTCTTGGGAAGCGCAACGAGATATAGCTCCCTGAAGGCTGAGAGAATACACCAAGAGGCGACTCCGGGAAAGCTAAGAGTCCTGCCCTGTTGAAGTTCGAGATACGCAATACATCCGCAGGGGCATAAATAGCATCCTGAATACAGATTAATACTCCCTTACCTACACATGCACCGGATAAGGCTGCCCTGATTGACTGGGTTAATCTTAACGAAGTCTCGCTGTTGGGGGTCCCTGCGTTGAATATCGAGCTGGTGAAGATTACAGGGGGAGTCAAATCCCAAACGAGATCCGCGAAGTAAGCTATCTCCGCCAATGCCTGAATCCCGCATGTAACTACTACACCGCGTGCACCCTCGTCATGGACGTAAGTGCGAATCATGTCGATAAGTTCACCGCACATTCTGAGCGTGTAATTCGATACAGGCTGAAAACTCCATTTCTGAAAGTCCACGTGCTGTCTTAAATCTTCCGGCAAGAGAGCATATAATTCCTCGTTCGTCAGTTCAGGGTCATCATGTCCTTCGTGACGCTGGACGATTCGGCCTCCTGCAAGCAATACTACAATTTTGTCTCGGTTTTCCATGATTATAAAAAATTTTACACCTCTTAAATTTCTTATCTTAGTGAGCAGTAATTCTTTCTCTGCCCACTAAGTACTATAATTTAGTAGCCTAAATTTTCGCCTACTATGATTACGTGAAAGTCCCTGCCCTTTAACGGACGTTCGAGAATTAATAAAGCCCTGCACATGCTCTTGTCGTCCATGCAGTGAACACAATGACCGGCTTTGACACAAGCTGTCTCTACGTTCTGTCTTATTGCGTTAGGAATCGTTGCAGACCTTGCGCGTTTGATTCCGTCTTCAAGTCCGAATGCAAGTTTGTTAATCCC
>JAFSQO010000446.1 GCA_017446645.1 Synergistaceae bacterium
ACCGCGATGATGATTTGTTCACGGTAAAACCAGACGAACCTGTCACGTTCATAATCAGTAATTACGAAGAACTCTCGGACGTTGTAGTGTTCTATGACTTTGAGCCGTTAGAATTCGATGATGATAGCGATAACGATCTGGAAATTTCGGACGAAGGAGTTTTCGCTATTCCTGCGGAACTCGTTCATGATGACTTCGTTGTGAGCGTCAAGGCAAGGATTAACGACAAAGACGCAGAATCAGACGAACTTTACATCACAGCCGAGTAATTAATTTTTCAGGGTCTCCCATTTAACTGGGGGACTCTGTTACTTTAGTTTTGCATAGAGCGTCATTCTCTCTTTTATGTCGCCCCTCCTGTAAGAGCAGCAATTACTATCGCGAAACGTGTTAATCCCTGACAGAATAATATTCCCGTCACTAAGTCCGGCATCGAGTAACTGGGCTTTTATCTCACCGGCCAAGTCAAAATATACTTTATCGCCTGAAATCCTGTAATTTGCTTCGTGAAAAATCTTTATGCCTTTTTGCGTCCACTCGTCATTGTGAAAATCCCTCATGTAGTCAGCAAAACCAATGCAAGGCCCTACCCATGCGTGAAGATTTTTGCTGCCCGCGAGTTTTACACCCTTGCTTGAAATATTCAGAACAGTGCCTTTATAGCCTGAGTGCAAAATCATTAGCCATCTGCCATTGCTATTATCTTCCGGCCAAATCATTACTGGTGCACAGTCCGCAAATCTCAAGGCTGCTGCTGCTTTTGTGGTCTTTAGCAATATCCCGTCAGCTTTGAGTTTTTCTTTCACAGCGGGCAAATAATTATCATCGTCAATAACTAATATATCCGAGCCGTGAACCTGTGAAACTGTGATTAAAGGCATTGAGGCAAGTTCCGGTGTCTCGCCCTTCATGAAAAAATCTGCGCTTATGAATTCAGGGGTGTTTATCTTCACGAGACTAACTCCGGGTGAAGGCTCTTTGCGAGGGTCAATAACTCATCACTGAACAGTGCAAGGGTTATATCCAGGCTGCAGAGAGTTTTGTTCGCTGCGTTGACTTTTAGGGCCTTAATTATTCGCAAACTCATTGATTATTCTCCTTTGTGTGTGTTATAGTTTTTAAAATTTTAGCATGTTGGAGAAAAAAGTTTTCATGAATCTTGATTTTTTCGTTGTTATGTCAAATCTCGTCAGCCTGTTTGTCTTGATTGCTGTAGGTTACGCTGCTTCACGCTATGGAATTATAAAGCACGAAGCTATCACTCACTTCTCAGCACTCCTAATGAAGATAACTTTGCCGTGTACTATATTTATTTCGCTGGTTCAGAAAGAGTATGACCCTGCTTTCATCAACGACAGTGTAACGATTATCATTGCCGGCCTGATAGTCTTTCCTGCTATGCTGTATATCTCGCGTTATCTTGCGCCTTTATTCCGCGTTAATCAAGACAACAGGGGTGTATGGGCGTTTGCCTGCACGTTCACTAATTCGGGCTTCATGGGGTTCCCTATAGCACTCGCACTGTTCGGACCTGAAGGTCTGGTTCTGGCCGTAATGCTGAACATAGCCTTCAACATGTCAATATTTACTCTGGGAGCATTGGAACTCAGCAGGGACAATCCCAATCACAAAGCAGGGAAACTCAACAAGAAATCAATCATATTCAGCAGCGTGAATATCTCTATCGTCTTGAGCCTCATCTTCTACTTCGGACAAATTCCTTTGCCTGAAGTAATCGCAACTCCTGTGAGCTTTCTCTCGAACATAACGACACCGCTCTCAATGGCATTAATCGGTATTGCCCTGGCTAACAGCAATGCTTCAGAACTTTTTGCTGATAAAGACGCATGGAGCTGTACGTTCATGAAATTAGCGGCGTTCCCTGTAGCTCTTGCCTTGCTCCTGAAAGTTATCCCAATCAGCAGCAACCCACTGGTCAGCGCAGTTCTTGTTATTGTCGTGGCTATGCCTGCACCGAGTATCACTGTAATGTTATGCGAAATGTACGGAGGAAACTTGAATTTTGCTGCTAAAGTAATGTTTCTGCATAATCTGCTTTGCCTGGTGAGTATTCCGTTAGTGTGCATGTTGCTCTCTTAATTGTAATAGTGTGATAAAATAGGGACAATGTTGAGGGTAAACTCAGCTAATCTGAGTTTTTTTGTACCCTATTTGGAACTTAAATTACCCGGCCTAGCCAACAACCTGTCCCAAAGTGTTAAAACTTTCAGGACAAAACTAATCAGCCAGTCGAGGACTGTGAAGAGAATGACGATTAGGAGAAGAAGCCTCTTCACTGCCCTCATCCGGGTTCTGCGAGATTGTTTACGCATGATACTCACCAGATTTCTACAGGGTAAAATACCCTTTGTGAAGCGACCCCTGTAACCGCCACCGGGCCCCTCGTGGAGTAAATTATACCAGACCTGATATAATGCCATTGTAAACAAAACAGGGGGTGTATAAATCATGAATAACGACAAGATATATTTCTTTG
>JAFSQO010000050.1 GCA_017446645.1 Synergistaceae bacterium
GAGCTTCTCAATAATCCGAAAGTTCAGGCGGCTTATCTGGGCGGTTAAGGCAAAATAAAAGCTCCTCGCAATTACGGGGAGCAAAATTTTATTTATGATGAATCAATTAGTCATGCCCTCAAAATTTCATCAAGGCCGGAGTAGTCAAGTTACTCGCAAGGTAATCGACAATCTCTGCAACTTTTTCCTCACTGATAAACGCTGCCTGAATCCTGACAGGTAAAGGCGAACCCGAACTCTTGAATAACATATCCCCCTTGCCCGTCAACTTCTCTGCGCCTGAAACGTCAAGAATATTCATTGCCTCATTCGCTGATGAAAGGGCAAACGCTGCTTTAGCCGGTATGTTTGACTTTATAGGACTCGTTATGATTTCCTTTGAGGGAGTCTGAGTCGCCAGCACTATGTGAACTCCTGCAACTCCTGCCTTCTGAGCAAGCCTGACGATTAGGTTCTCGCTCTCACTTCCTGAAGAGTACATAAGGTCAGCAAGTTCATTGACGATAATCACGATTTCAGGGAGCCTTTTATCTTTCGCCAGTTTTCGGTTGTAGGCTGCGAGATTCTTGACTTTGGCATTCTGGAACTTTTCACAGCGGGACTCTACTTCAGTCAGTGCCCAGCTGAGAGCCGTCAATGCATTCTTGACATCAGGAACAGGTGCAGCGAGTAAATGGGGCAGACTCTCATAGACTGCGAACTCCGAGTGCCTTGTGTCAATCAGAATCAGCTTCAACTCTTCAGGAGTCCTTTTTGAACAGATACTCAGGATACATGAATTAATAAACGCACTTTTACCGCTCCCCGCACTTCCGGTGATTAACAGGTGAGGAAGCTCATCAAGTCCCTGAACGAAATTCTTGCCGTTAGACTGAACACCAATTGCCAACGGGAGTCTTGCAACGTAATTCAGGTAATCGAATGACTCAAGAATATTCCTCAATTGGACGACCTTGCGCTCTGGTGTAGGAACTTCAACGCCTGCATAGTGAGTGCCTGGTATCGGGGCCTCTATCCTCACGGAAATAACTGCAAGTGCCATCTCTAAATCATTTGAAAGCTCAAGAATCTTATTCACTTTAGTCCCCGGAGCCAATTCCAACTGATATTGAATGACTGAAGGACCGTTTACTATGTTCGCTAATGAAGCACTTACCCCGAAAGTTTTCAGAGCTGCAACTACTGATCTGCCCTGTTTTTCAAGTTCCCTCATTATGCTTTTATCGGTTTCAAGAGGCTGCTTACTCCCGAACATAGCAATAGGAGGCGGAAATGCAGAAGGTTCGCTGTGTGACTCTGTCTTGGCTTTAGATTTAGAGTTTGCTCTTGACTTTGAAGCTGAATCTGAAGCTGAAGCTGAGGCACTTTCTTTCACGTTATTATCATCAGGAGCAGGGATGCTTACAGAAGGCAATGGTCTTCGGACTTTGCGGACTGTTCTTCTTACGGTTTTTCTCTTGCCTGGTGCGTTCATTTCGCCTGCGTTTATTGACGAGATTAGATTATCCAGAATGCTTATAGTGCTTCTGAAAGGTTCAAGGTGTTCTGACTCTTTCGGCTTAACTGGTTCGGGCTTGAATACAGGGTCAGGTATTTGGGGCTGCGAAAACTGAATCGATTCTTCGTCATTACTGCTCTTAAATTTCGGGTCAGGTATCTCGAATGGGAATAATATATTCTCTGGTCTGTCCTCTGAGTAATTGCGTTCGTATTCGTATTCTCTGTCTTCGTCTATGCTATCTCTTTCTCTGCGCTGTCTTCGTCTTGAGCCTGAAGCCTTCCTGAAGCGCAATGACCTTAATGACTTCATCGAGATTTCAGGCACTGACAACTGCAGTATCCTTGAGCCGAATAAATAAGCCGTAAGGATAAACGAGCATATAACGAGCAATAAAGTCAAGAACGTCCCAATGTTCAGCACGAAGAATTTTGCAAGACCATGACCAAAGCTGCCTGGTAAAAAGAGAGTACGCTCTGAGTCCCAGCCGGTTTCTTTGAGCAGGCCAAGCATGAAGGCAAACGAGATATATAACTGTATCGTTCCCAAAATCTGACGGGGAACACGGACGACCCTCAGCCTGAATAACTTTGCAGCGCACAGGTAAAGCACGAACATTAACGGGACAATCAACGCGCCTCCCCAGGCCGAACGCAGGTACTTTCCCCATTCACGCCCTGAGTCTCCGGTTAAGGGACTGTCGAACAATGACATAATGCAGAAGAAGCAGAATATTATTATCACGAATAAAAATAACTCTGCCCAGCTTCCTGCGTTTTTGCTTTTATTTTTTCGAGCCAAATGATTCACACTCTTTTCTCATCTATATTTTATTCAGAACGAGCGAGCTTTATGTTTCTCAGGTGTTCGTTATAAGTCTTAGAGAAATAATGATAGCCGTTCTTTCGTGCCACGTAATAATAATAGTCATTCTCTTCGGGGTCCAGTGCTCCCTCCCATGCTGCCGAACCCGGTACGCAAATCGGTCTTGGCGGAAGTCCTGCATTTCTATACGTATTATACGGCGACTCTATTTCTAAATCTTTATTGAGGACTCTAGTAACTTTTCGTCCGGCAAGTCTCCATGCATACACTACAGTAGCGTCTATCTGGAGCAGCATATTCTTCGCAAGCCTGTTCTTTATGACTCCTGAAACTACCCTGCACTCTGAGTCACGCAGTACCTCACGTTCAATCATTGAGGCAGCAATTGCAGAGTTAATCAAGTCCTTAGCCGATAATTTATGGGCATTTACGAAACCTCCCCATTGCTTCCACCATGCAGAGGCGGCCCTGCTCACGGCTTCGTCAGATGTCCTGTCAACGAGCATGTAAGTCTCAGGCAAAAGAAACGCAGCACGGGTGAATTCATCATCGACTAAGAGCTTTATGACTCCTGACATTTCCGGCGGGTAGTTCTCATCTCTGAGCAATGCTTCCGTAAAATTCTGAGGGGTTATCTTGCTGTCCTGACTTGCAAGGGAGTCAGCCAGTGAGAATATATCAAGGCCCGGCAAAATCTGGAGCTTTAACAGGGCAGGCTTTATAGTGCGCAATTGTCTGGCAAGGTTCCATGCATCTGACGGGACGACGCTGTAATGACCGGCGCGAATCTTTTTATCTATCCCGAACTTAGTCATCCAGCGCGCTAACTGTGAGGGGGTTCCCTTCTCAAGTGCACCCTGAAGTTCAAAGGCTCTTGCTGCCTGGGTTGCGTTCATTCCGGCTTCGATTACGACGTTGACCTTTGGGCCTTCGGGCAATGGGATAAGACCATCCCAGAAATCCGACGGGTTTTTGTAATAATACGAGAATGCTCCGGCGGCTATGACTCCCCATATCAGAAGGAACACGAATATGAAGAGAAAAAATACTTTGCGGTTTCGCTTTCTGCGTTTAGCCTGTTGCTTTGGCCTTAAAGTTTTTGTCTGCTGTGAATTATTTTGCAAGTTGAGCACATCCTGTAAAAATTAAAAATTTTGCTTTATTATAGCAACAATCTTGAATTTAAGAACGTACCCAATGTGATTTAATCGTCGCTAGGTTCAGTCTCAGAGAGTCTGACTCTTCCTGTGTTGCTTATGACTACATAATATTTACTGCCGTCTTGGCCTGTAACATCAAAATGACCGTTTGTGCCTCCAACACCGTTGTCAGAGACGTTGTATTTAATTTGTGGTCTGTTGTATGAATAAGTGCAGCCTTGAGTCGCAGGGAATTCATCGTCAAACATCGTACTCCTCTTAGTCCTGTCTTTCTTATATTTAAGTGAAATGTGATTCCATTGAACCCCGATAGCTTTATCTTGATAAACTTTAATTACAAAGTCTGAACGTGTTCTTGCTGCCTGCTGAAAAATTCTTGTGAGCCATACCTCCAGCTTCTCAGCCTCATGTTTGGCCGTCTGGTCTCCGATATGAATATCCATTGAAAAGTACACGACTGTCAACATTATCCCCATGCATATAACTATTTCGGTCAGGGTAAAACCTTTAGCTTTCATTCTTTTTGTCATCGTTATTTTCGCTCCTTAA
>JAFSQO010000447.1 GCA_017446645.1 Synergistaceae bacterium
GCAATTGATTTTGTCGAACGCTTTGATTTCTACGCTGAGGCAAAGAAAGCATTTGCAGTAGTTGCAACAGGTGAGCGCGCCCTTTATGCCTGTATGATCCTTCAAAAAGGTGTAATAAAGTCATGAGAGTCTTATCGTTTGGTTCTCTCAATATCGATTACGTTTATGATGTCCCGCACTTTATCACACGAGGCGAGACTATGGCGGCCCTTTCTCTCAATACTTACAGCGGGGGCAAGGGACTCAATCAATCCGTAGCATTATCGAAGGCAGGACTCAGAGTCTTTCATGCCGGGGCAGTCGGTGAAGAAGGACTTTTCTTAATTGACGAGTTAGAGTCAGCAGGGGTAAACACGAATTATATAGCACGTCTCAAAGATATTCGCACAGGGCACACTATTATTCAGAGAAATTCTGACGGTGACAACTGCATAATACTTTACGGCGGAGCTAACAGGCAAATCACGAAAGAGCAAATTGACTCGACCCTTGCGGAATTCTCAAAAGGTGATGCCCTTGTAATCCAGAACGAAATCAATGACATTGAGTACATGGCTTCACGCGCTCACGAACTGGGAATGATTGTAGCCTTCAACCCGTCCCCTATGGAAGAGAAAATTATCCCGGTGTTCAAGCACTCTGACTATATCCTGTTAAACGAAGTAGAAGCCGGGCAATTCCTGCGTCAAGATATTACGGGGCTAAATCCTGAAGAGATAGCAGGCAAGCTCCTTAGTGAATTACCTGATTCAAAGATAGTGCTGACACTTGGGACAAACGGCTCAGTCTATGCGGACAAGCACGGCATGTTCAGACAAGAGGCAATCAAAGTTAATGCAGTCGACACTACGGCAGCAGGCGATACTTTCACAGGGTTCTTCTTGTCAGGAATATTCAGCGGCCAGAAACCAGAGTGGTCAATGAAATTTGCGTCCAATGCTTCGGCCATAGCAGTAACAAGACCCGGCGCAGCTCCTTCAGTGCCGTCAAGAGAAGAAGTTCTCGCGAAGATGTAGAGAAAACAAAATTCCCTCCCGTGAAGTTCAGGAGGGTTTTTATTTAGCCTAGCCCCTGTTCTTGTATCTGCATATAATCTGAGTCATCGTTCCCATAGGACAAAATACACACCATGTTCGGGGACGGTAAAGCATCATAACTATCAGGCCAATCAATGCAGAAGTCAGCATTAAGCTATAAAATCCGAAAGCGAACTGTGCAGACCATTCCGGAAAATTTTTAGCAGTATAAGCCCAATGAAACGGTATATTGAACGTCCAGAATAATTTTATTGACTCATTCAGGGATTTAGCTCCGCCGAAAACAAGCCAGCTTTGATAAATAATATTCATGAACATAATCATAAAGAATGCAAGAAATCCATACTTGAAATATCTGGATAATAGCCAGCCCGGAGCAGTTTTTCCAGTTGAGCATTTAAACTTTTTAGGAAGCATTGAGAATAATTGCCCCCTTCCGCATAATTTGTTGCAGAAAAATTTATTGCCTCCGAAAATTGCGAACAACAAAGGCAGGATAAAATCAATCATACCGAGCCACGCAAATAGAATATTAAAGAATCCCAGAACAAAATATATTATCGTCCAGAGCCATAAATAATCGAGCCAGCTTTTATTTTTCTTCATAATTAAGAATCTTCCTCCACCAAAATAATTTCAATACAGCCTGCAGGACACGTTCTGGCACATAATCCGCATCCAACGCAAAGTTTTTCATCAACTGCAGCATAACAACCCCGAAATATATTTATTGCATTTCTGGGACATTCTTTAGAACAGGCTCCACACGAAGCACATAAATTTTTATTGACTCTCACAAAACGTTTTGACATGGTTTTAATACTCCTTTCACGAAAATTATATCAGGTGCGCTTTTCACGTCTTGACGAATTGGCTTACAGCAAATATACTTTTCAAAAATTTTTACTTGCAACGAGGTATTATTATCAGGTGCTAAAGAATAAACCCGACAAAAAATTACGGCATGATGAACTTGCTAAGATAATCGCGTCAGACCCAATGATAACTGACCACGAATTAGCTTCAAGATTAAACGTAAGTGTCAGCACAGTGAGACTTGACCGTGCAGCTATGGGTGTGCCTGAACTTCGCGAGAGGATCAAAACAATGGCCGAGAATGCAATAAACAAATTGCAGTCACTAAACCCCGGTGAAGTAATCGGTGAGCTTCTTGAACTTGAGCCGGACAAATGGGCTTTGTCAGTGTTGCAGACGGCTAAAGAGATGGCTTTCAGGTTCACGGACGTAGTCAGCGACAATTACATTTACTCTCAGGCAAGCTCGATTGCAGTTGCAGTGATAAAAGCTGCCGGTGTGATAATTGACTCAATGAGGGGCGAATACAAGGGTCACGCAAAGGTCGGTGATGTCCTGATAGCCCGCGCAAAGGTCGGAGTAAATCATGAGGGCAAAAAGA
>JAFSQO010000448.1 GCA_017446645.1 Synergistaceae bacterium
ACCTGAACGACATCAGGAGCATTTATCCAGGGAAGAAACTGAAGTTGCTGATGTCATTCGTGGGAGAAGAGAAGTCCGTCTCCGACCCATGGTACACACGAGACTTTGCCAGAGCTTATAACGATATTCAGCGCGGATGTGAAGGGCTGCTGAGAAGTTTTGTGTGCAAGTGATTAGCTGTGTTAAAATTAAAATAGGAGCGTTGATTATGGAAGAGTTAAAGACATTGCCTGCCGAACCTGATGAAGTGATAGAAGTGAGCCCCAAAGGCTCCAAGGATTTCACGCCGGAAGAAAGAGCGACAATAATAACGAGAGCCAAAGAAGTTGGTTTTGCAAAAGTAGCCGATGAGTTTGGCATAAGGGCTCGACTGATTAGTTACTGGATTCAACAGGAGAAAAAGAAAGCGTCAAAAGTAGTTAAGCAGTCAAAACGGTTGAAGAAGACTAAGGACTCAAAACTTGAGGTTGAGCACATAGCTGAGGATGTGCAGACCGTGCCGACTGAGCCGATTGAACCGGTTAAGGCTATTGAGCCAGATAAGCCAGTCAAGCCTACCAGACGTAAGGCAGAGAAAAGCGAAGAGAAGCGGATACAGACTGAGAAACAGATACCGAGCGATAAACAGACGCAGACAGACGGACTGATTATCGAGAACGCAATTCTGAAAGAAAGAATAGCCTTGCTAAACAGAGAGATAGAAAAGTTGCAAGCGGCTTTAACGAGCTTGATGTAATGATATTTTGAGGGTTATCACTTGCGAAGTTGTTTACTTGGGCGGCCGTTAAAAGATTGAGAATTTTTTAGAAAGGTGGAAGTGATTTGTTCGATATTATCTTTGGAACGTTGATAGTCACAGGTATCTTCTTTGCCTTGAAGTACCTGAAAAACACAAGACATTGTAACCAGAAGTGTAATGAGTGTAAACATCAGTGCCACACAAGATATTAAAAATAGCCCTCTCCCTGAAATCCCCTTCAAGAAGAGAGATTGAACTCTTAAAGCATTGTAATTACAAGATAATTAAAGACCGCCCGGAGAATAACGCTTGTTGGTACAGCGATGAACAATTAACCTGTTGAAAAGACTGACACGTTTATCTTCTTTGCGCATGAAGCCATTATCAGAACGGAGCAAATAATAGAGAAAGCGACCGAAGCCCAAATAGAAGTAGTAATCCCGGCGAAGAGAAATCGCAAACGCCAACGAGAATATAATGAAGAAGTTTATGAAAATCGGAATCAAGTAGAGAATGGGTTTCTGAAGTTAAAACGTTGGCGAGGAATAGCGACGCGATAAGCGAAAAACACGTCTCATGTACGGCTGCATTACAAATTTGTTGTATGTATCTGTGGCTTAGTATTATTTGACGACACTCTCTAGAAAAGGCTTCGGACAACTGCGAGATTGAGACAATCAAAAACGAAACTCCGGCATTGCTAGAATTATACGGGAAGATTCTCAGCGCGCTTCGTTCTGCAGGTGTAGCAGACACTGAGAGCCAACATAAATCTGACGACTAAATTTTAGAGTTTTTCCCCGAAACGTAAAATGTATCATAAAAATAAAAAGCCTTAGTATTCTTATCGACACTAAGGCTTTTGTCTTTCAGTACTAATTCATTTTAGATATTGCTTGTTTACAACGTGCTTTACTTCTTTTCCGTCAGCAAAGTCGATAATGTCCTGAGCAAGCATGGGCATAATCACATCACCGATGTCAGCAGTTCCGCCGCCGACATGAGGAGTAACGATGATGTTCGGAGTCGTGAGAAGTTCGTCGCCCGGCTGTAACGGCTCATTCTCAACACCATCAAGCCCTGCGCCTGCGAGCTTGCCTGACTTCACGGCCTCAGCGAGTGCGTGGTCGTCAATGAGTCCGCCTCTGGCTGTGTTGATGATGATCGCTCCGTCTTTCATTCCTGCGATTCTTTCGGCGTTAATCATGTGCTTGTTCTCATCAGTCAGAGGCACATGAAGGGTGATTAAGTCCGAAGTCTTGAGAACTTCGTCGAGTGAAGTGAATTTCAGCTTGAACTCTTCTTCCATTTCTGGCTTCAGGCGGTAAGGGTCGTAATACTGTGTCGCTGCCCCGAAAGCCTGAACTTTTCTCGCTACCTGTCTGCCGATGTTGCCAGCTCCGACTATTCCTACAACTTTGTTGTTCAGAGTGTAAGAGCAGTTGATAAACGTGTTCTTGCTCCATTCACCGCGTCTCAGGCTGTCCTCATGGCACATAAGCCTTCGTCCTACCGCGAGCATTAAGAGTACCGCAAGTTCTGAGACTGCTCCGGCGTTCGCGCCCGGAGTGTTCGTTACGAGTACGCCGCGCGCGCCTGCTGTCTCAATGTCAACTGAGTCAAAGCCAGCTCCCCAGCGTAAAATCATCTTGAGATTCTTGTTGCGTTCGATGACTTCTTTCGGAGCTTTGAAGATTCTCAGAATCATTATCTCAGCGTCAGTCATTGCGTCGTATGCTTCAGGCGTGTTGACTTCAACAAGGTCAAATTTATCAGCCGGAAGAAGTTTGCTCAGTGTCTCGAATGTATGATCTGGGTATTTTCCTGCGAGTACGACTTTTAATTTTCTCATTGACATCACTCCCTGATAATTACGCAATTTTATCCGCGACTTCCCTCATGAGTGCCTCTGAAGGGTTCTTGCGGTTTACTGCTGAGACCTCAACAATAAGCCTGAAGAGGTTGACATTCTTTTCTTTTGCTACGGCCTTGAACGTCTTGACGAAACTCGAATGGCAGCCCGAAATTCCAAGCGTCAAATCAAGCGGAGTGATCGAGTTGTGGTAGTTGTGCTTCTCCATTGCGGGCATTAAGCGTGTCTCGATGAACGCAAGCATCTTGTAAAGGTCAATGTTCTTCATCTCGCCGTAACGCTGCATCATTCCGACGCAGACTTCAGTCGGAAGGTTTCCTGCGCTTCTTGCCATTCCCATGAGTCCGCAGTCAAGGATTGACGCGCCGCTCTTGTACGCAGCAAGAGCGTTGGCCGCCGAAAGTCCGAGGTTGTTATGGCAGTGGAACGCTACTGGAATTGACACGGCCTTCACTAGTTTCTCTGTGTACTCGGCTGCCTGATCCGGAGTCATTGTTCCGGCTGAGTCCATTATCGTTATTTGGTCAAGTCCTGCGTCAGCGAGTGCCTTTGCTTCTTCGGCAAGTTCGTCAGGCGTGAGGATATATGCCTTCATGAGTGAGTAAAAAGCCTTTAACCCGTATTTCTTGACATCTTTAATCGGCTGAATTGAAATATCAAGCTCTCCGGCGTCTGCACCGATTCTCAGGAACGACAGTCCGCGCTCTTTGGCAATCGCAACGTTATTCTCGCGGTATCTCTTTGCGTTGAGGAACATTCCTAATTCTGAGCTTCGGTTAAGATACTTCTGCGCAATATCGAGATACTCTTTGTCAGTGAGTGCCTGAGTATACCCGGCAACTTCATACGCTCCGATTCCGCCTGCATTACCGAACTCAACTGTCGGAACTCCGCACGAAGTGAGTCCGTCAAGAACCATGTCAGTGATTTCCGCGTCAAAACCTTTGCCGACGATGTTAGCGCCGTCTCTGAGTGTGCAGTCCATCAATGCTACGCTCATAATATATACCTGCTTTCTGTAAAATTTTTATTGTTGATTTTTCTGATGGCCGTAATATAATTCATGCACATAACAAACACAAACAGTTTATTAT
>JAFSQO010000449.1 GCA_017446645.1 Synergistaceae bacterium
CGCAAAAATATCTTCTTTGAGAAACTTGCTGCAGAACGTTGCGTTGACATGTTCGTCAAGAAGCTCAACGGTGAAGAGTTCGTCACGGAGTACAAGATGCCGGTGTTCGACAGGGTAGACCCTCAGCCAGCAGTGAAAGACATGGCTCATGCGACTATAGCCCTTGTTACTTCAGGAGGAATTTGTCCTAAAGGCAATCCGGACCATATTGAGGCATCAAGTGCAAGCAAGTTCGGCGAGTATGATCTGACAGGAGTAGAGAATCTCACCAGCGAAACCCACTGCACAGCTCACGGAGGCTATGATGCTACGTATGCTGATCAAGACGCTGACAGGGTTTTACCCGTTGACGTTATGAGAGATTTAGAGCGTGAAGGAGTAATCGGCAAACTTCACAACAAGTTCTACGCTACAGTCGGAAATGGCACGAGCGTTGCCAATGCCAAGAAATTCGGTGCAGAAATAGTGAATCGTCTCGTTAATGACGGAGTTACTGCAGTAATTCTCACATCAACCTGAGGCACATGTACACGTTGCGGTGCAACGATGGTGAAAGAGATAGAGCGCAAGTTACCCGTTGTCCATATGTGCACGATAGTACCGATCTCTCAGACCGTTGGAGCAAACAGGATAGTCCCGACTGTCGCAATTCCTCACCCGTTGGGCGATCCTACGAAGACTCCTGAAGAAGAGAAGGTACTCAGGCGCAAACTCGTCGAGAGAGCACTCAAGGCCCTTCAGACAGAGATAACTGAGCAGACTGTCTTCACTGAATAAGCAATTATTATGTCTCACTGATAAAAAAAATCCCTCCTGCTGCAATGTGGGAGGGATTAATTTGCAGCTAGAAAAATAATTCCGGTTCAAGCCTCTTTGTTGCAGCTTGTCCGAATGACTGCATTATTTCAGATACCTGACTGCTTGTTGATTTTATCGCGTGTTGAGGACAACGGTTAATACAGCCCCAGCAGCCAATGCATTTGTCTAAATCAAAAGTCTTTGAGTCAATATTAATTGCGTCAACCGGGCAGCCCCTGACACAGCGTCCGCATTTTATGCAGGCATTCGAGATTTCTTTGGCCTTACAGTCCCGCGGCAGTGCGTAGGGTTCGTCCCTGTGAGTTTCTCGATAGGCTATGACCTGATTGCCGAGTTCCCACGATGACCAGTTAGTTTTCGGGATTTCGTGAAGGGTCAAGTCTCCCTGCAAAATTTTCTCGTAAGCCCTTCGCCCGAATTCATGCATTATTTCTTTATCATGAGCGTCCGGTCTGCCTTCTGCTATTGCCGTGTCCATTGAGTGACGTGAGATAAAAGCTCCGAGTGCAGCAACTTTGAAGCCGCTTTTTTCTGCACGTTTGAGCATTTCGTTTAATGCAATGCCGTAATAGCCGTTACCGTAAGAGATTGCCCCGATAAATGGTGTATTATCAGCTTCGAGGCAGGCAAATAACTCGTCAGAAAGTGTGAATAATTTTCCTGCTGTCATGCTTCCCATTATGACGAGTTCATCAGGTGCGAACTTGTATTTCTTCTTGCGACTCGTTGATGTAAGCAAATTATGAGTCTCAACAGGCAAGCCCTCAATGACTGAAGCAATTTCCTTCACGATTTTCTCTGTTGAACCGCTCGGACTGAAATAAATCAGGTGTAATTTTCTCATTAATCCAGC
>JAFSQO010000450.1 GCA_017446645.1 Synergistaceae bacterium
ATCAAGTCAACAGGTTACCCGAAGTGTTTGCTGTGCTCTGAGAACGAAGGCTTTTACGGTCATCATGGACATCCTGCGCGACAGAACATCAGGCTCATTCCCCTTGAGTTCAACGGCCACAAATGGTTCTTTCAGTATTCGCCCTATAGCTACTATAATGAACACTGCATAGTCCTTGACTCGAATCATGTGCCTATGCTGATTTGCCGGGAGACTTTCGAGAATCTCTTTGCCTTCATAGAAAAATTTCCGCACTATTTTGTAGGCTCGAATGCTGATTTGCCGATTGTAGGCGGTTCGATACTTTCGCATGACCACTATCAGGGAGGGCGTTACGTCTTCGCTATGGACAATGCGCCTTTCGAGAAGCATTACACTTTATCTGACAGTGAGATTACTGCAGGGCGTATCAAGTGGCCTATGTCTGCTATTAGATTGTCTTCAGGAAATCCCGAAAAGTTAGCTGCCCTTGCTGATAAGATTTTGGCTGCATGGCGTGAATGGACTGATGAATCCGTTGGAATTCTTGCACACTCTGAGGGCGAGGCTCACAACACAATCACCCCGATTGCACGAAGACGGGGCGGGAACTACGAACTTGATTTAGTCCTGCGCAACAACAGAACCAGTGAAGAACACCCGTTAGGAATCTTTCACCCTCACTCAGAAGTTCACCACATCAAGAAAGAAAATATCGGATTAATCGAAGTCATGGGGCTTGCTGTCCTTCCTGCAAGATTGAAGTCATCACTCGAAAAGATTTGCGGGTTATGGCTTGAGGGAAAGGATTCACTGCCTGAAGAGTTAGAGTTAATGGCTCATTCGGAGTGGTACAGGGCTTTGCGCGTTAAACATGAGGACATGAAGGCTTGCAAAGATGAGTCAGTAGTTCGGGATATGATTCGCAGTGAAGTAGGGCATGTGTTCTCGCAGGTTTTGACTGACAGCGGAGTTTACAAGCGGACACCGGAGGGACTTGCAGCATTTGACAGGTTCGCCGGGAAAGTGCTTGCATGAGACGCAAACTCACTAAGAAAGATTATGAGCGAGTCCAAAAATTATGCCTCATGGACGATATTTTGATGAAGAAATGCCTTGAAGGTCATAATGAATGCATCGAACTCATAATCAGGATAATTCTTAACCGCGATGATTTAGTTGTGCTGTCCTCGTCAATTCAGGAGACATTGACAGGTCCGGCTCGTGAGGTCAGACTCGATATATTTGCGACTGACAAGAAGGGCAAGAAATATGACATTGAGTTTCAACGCGCTGAAAGTGGAGCTAAACCCAAGCGTGCCAGGTACAACAGCAGCATGATAGACGTTAGGAGTCTTGCAGTAGGAGCGAAAACTTTCACAAAGCTGCCGGAGGTCTATGTCATCTTCATTACAGAAACTGATGTCCTCAAGGGAGGCTTGCCTATTTACACGATTGACAGGGTCATTAACGAGACTGGCAAAAAATTTGGTGACGCTTCACACATCATTTACGTCAACGGCTCTCATCGTGACAGCGGGACAGCACTCGGAAAATTAATGCATGATTTGTTCTGTACTGAGGCAGAAGAAATGAATTACTCTCCGTTAGCAGACAGAGTCAAGCATATTAAGGGAACAGAAAAGGGGGTG
>JAFSQO010000451.1 GCA_017446645.1 Synergistaceae bacterium
CAGAATTTCGGACAGGTTTCAAACGCTTACATTCACATAATCGACCAGACCAATAATCAGGAATTACTGCGCTATGACCTTGGCGAGGGCTTCTCAACGGAAACAGCTCTGGTAGTCGGCGAACTCTACAGGCACGGCTCCGAGTGGAAATTCAACGCAACCGGCTCAGGTTACAAGGGCGGACTGCATTCACTGTGTCTCGATTTCGGAGTTGACGTATAATCATGACAGAACTCCAGAAGGGCTGCCGTGACAAGCTCGATAAATACATAGATACTGCAAAAGTTTTTACAGTAAGCCTGAAGATTTCCGGCCCTGCAGTATATGATTTCTCATGTTTCGGTGTTGATTCAGATAACAAGCTCTCTGATGAACGCTACATGATTTTCTATAATCAGACCAGTTCACCTGAAGGAGCAATTATTTACACTAATTCCGGAGAATTTAGCCTTGACTTGTCCAAATTACCCTACTCGATTAACAGGCTTGTCTTCACTGCAAGTATTGACGGTTCCGGTAACATGGGCGAAATAGCCTCACACACTGTAACGATAAGCCAGGACAATAACGCAGCCCTGAGCATGAGTTTATCCGGTCAGGACTTTCACAGCGAGCGCGCAGTAATCTCAATCGAGATCTATCACAAAGACACGTCATGGCGCATAGCAGCAGTAGCTAACGGATTTAACGGAGGACTTGGCGACCTGCTCAAATTCTACGGAGGAACAGCATTAGATGATACTCCTGAGACGACCCACGTAAATCAGGCACCTGAACCTGAGAATATCCCAAATATCCCAGTCGTAACGAAGCGTGTAGAACTCAAGAAGGGCGTAAAAGTAAGCCTCGACAAGAAAATTGCGTCCAAAGGCGAGATAATCATTAATCTAAACTGGAAACATGCTGCATCAACATCCGGGTTATTCTCGATTCGTAAAGTCGACAAGTCAAAGTCAATTGATTTAGATATTGGCTGCCTCTATGAGCTTTCGGACGGTAAACGCGGGTCAATTCAGGCATTGGGCAACAAATTCGGCTCCCTGAACAACGCCCCGTATATTTCGCTCGATAAAGATGACAGGACAGGTGACGCACCTGAAGGCGAGAACTTGAGGGTCAACACGGCAAAGATTTCACAGATAAGGCGTATTCTGGTCTACACGTTCATTTATGAAGGCGTTAATAACTGGCAGGAAGCTGACGGGGTAATCACTATAAAGTGTCCCGGCACCCCTGAAGTAATTATAAAACTCGATGAATACGACACGAACAAGATAATGTGTGCCCTTGCAATGCTTGAGAACGTCAACAACGAGACCTTCAGCGTAGAGAAAATAATACGCTTCTTTGACGGCCATATATCCCTTGACAATGCGTTTAACTGGGGCTTGAAGTGGGTTCACGGCACTAAATCCCTTCAGGTCCCAGCGATATAAATGCACAGCGGGTGGTGATTAGAATTGTGGTATGACCCCTTGCCCTTAACAAGCGAGGGGAGTGCAAAGTCCGGGGGATTTAGGGTGGTTACCCAAAACCAACCAGAAAGCCCCTAGTTTTAGCTATGGTGAGTTATGGTGATGAATGGTTTAAATTAATTTTTATTGTATAATTTCAACCATGAAAACTTTTTGCTTTAAGTTATATCATTCTCAACATAATAAAAAACTGCACAGACAGATAAACGCTGCCGGGCTTATATATAATCATTGTATTGCTC
>JAFSQO010000452.1 GCA_017446645.1 Synergistaceae bacterium
AATAAAGACATGTGGGGACAGGATTTAACTGAGATTGCAGGCTTTGAGGCAGAAGTCGTGAAGGACCTCAAGAAGATCCGCGCTAACGGAGCCGAAGCAGCTTTCAAGAGCGTTCTATAGAGTACTCATGATAATTAAATTCACGAGAATTGCGTTGTCCCTTGTGTTTATCCTGATTGTTGCGTCTCAATCAATCGCAGCCCCTGCAGTCACTGAGAGCATCAACACTTTTGCTATTAACGCAGCAAAGATACTCGCGGATTCTTCCAACGGCAGCAGCTTCTTCTTCTCGCCCTACAGCATAATCACTGCGTTTGGAATGGCCTACGCTGGTTCAGCAGGTAACACAGCAAAGGAAATTGAGCGTGTTATGAAGTTTTCGCCTGAATTCCACAAATTCCTGAGTGAATTTACAGGTGAGCTTGAGTCCGGCAGCGCAATAACTTCTGCAAATCGTGTATGGCTTCGTGAGGGTCTGACTCTCAATGACGACTATGAGCGCATACTCTCTGAACTCTATAGAAGCCCGGCGGCTGAACTTGACTTCAAGAATGACCCTGAAAATTCGCGAAAGACTGTCAATGACTGGGTAAGCGACAAGACCAACGGCAGGATAAATAACTTGCTTGCTAAGGTTTTGCCCGATACCCAGATGATTTTGACCAACGCAGTTTACTTCAATGCCAACTGGTCAAACGAATTTGACGAAGCGAGGACTCAGGATAGGGATTTTGACTCGTTCGGCAAGAAAATAAAAGTCCCAATGATGATGCAAAACGGTAAATTTCTCTTTTATTACTCAATATGGGACGATACAAGAGTAATAAAACTCCCATATAAGGGCCGAATGTCAATGCTCGTAATGCTTCCGGCTCAGGGCAAGACTGGATTTGAGGACCTTACACCAGAGAAATTTGCAGAATGGACTCAGAATCTATCGCGTTATGACGTGGATTTATGGCTGCCTAAGTTCAAGACTGAAGACAGCTACGAACTCAAAGATTTATTTGCGAAGCTGGGAGTGACTTCAGCGTTCAGCAACAGCGCAGATTTCTCCGGAATAACTCAGGACGAGAAGCTGAAGGTTGACTCTGTAATTCACAAGACCTTTATCGAAGTTGACGAGAAGAAGACCGAGGCAGCAGCAGCAACGGCAATCACAATGATCAGGGCGACGGCAAGACCTGCGAAGCTCCCCGAAGCAAAATTTCACGCTGACAGACCTTTCATTTATTTCATAATTGACGGCGATACAGACGCGATTTTGTTCATGGGACGGCAGACTTTCAGGCAATAACGCAAAACCCCTTCACCATAAGCGGCGAGGGGGCCTATTACTCACTTTATCTCAAGAGAGTCCAGTATCTTTAACAGGACATCACCGCTCTGTTCAAGGCCGGACCCTGCAATCAACATGTAGAAATCCTCATCTACGCCACCTGTAAGAGTTGCCTGTTTGTTCTCGTCAGCGAATTCAAACGTGTAATTATCCTGAGAGTCTACAGTGACAGCACTTGCTCCTAGTTCGCCCGCAAAGTCTACGGCAAGTTCATCAAGGGATTCGCCTCCCAGTGAGTCC
>JAFSQO010000453.1 GCA_017446645.1 Synergistaceae bacterium
AAAAAAGCCGGGGGAACGTGACTCCCCCAGCGTGATTTATATCTTAGAATTTCGACGGGAATACCGTGGGTTCTTCTACTTTTGTAGCAAGTGCATCAAGTGCTGCCCCGACTCTGCTCGTTCTGAGCTGCCACTCTGCCTCTTTGCTTAATTCAGGGTCTCCCAGAGGATAAGGAACTGATACCGTCTGAACCATTCTGTTTGCTCCGACAGTCTTTGCAACGTCGATTAAGTTGCACATTACTGTAACAGGAATTCCAGTGCGCTCGATTTCTTTTGCCATCGTTGACCCGCAACGAGTACAGGTTCCTCAGGTCGATGTAAGAATTACTGCATCAACGTTTGCGTCGTGAAGTTCTTTCGCGATTTCTTTTCCGAACTTGGCCGCAAATGCCTGTGTGGTTCCAGTTCCTACAGTTACATAGAAGTAATCATAGACTTTGCCGATCTTGCCCTGCTTCTCAAAGTAACGCATAGCATCAAGGGGAATGCCCCTGTCTGGAACTGCGCACATTGCCGCCGGGTCAAAGCCTGCGTGAATGGTCTTGAAGACTCCTTCAGGTAAATTATCGTAGCCGGAGATGTTGTACTTTCCCCACTTTTGTGCGCTTGCACTCTTAATCCTGTCTGGGTTGTCAACGGGAACGACTCCGCTTGATGAGACAAGTGCTATCGTTGCCTTGCTGAGATCCAAAACTGGTGCTGCAGGAGGAATCTTCTCCATGCTTGGGATAATTAACTCGGTCTGGAAAGGCTCGCCGTTAATCTTCTTGAGGAGCATATCGATGACTCTGTCAGCTGCCATGACTCCGTTAGGCTCCGGAATTTCCATACGAATACCGCGAGGGAAATAGCCCTCCTGAGCTGCCGGAAGTAATGGCTCACCCTTAGCGATCTTCTTTGCAAATGCTGCCATAGGAGTAATATCCGCCTTCATAAACGTTGCTTTACGTCCGCCCTTGAAGATATAAGCGACTGACTTGTACTCTTCAACGCCGGGGTTCTCTTCGTTCATTGAAGTAATGACGGGAACATTGTAACGCTCGCTGACTGCCTTGCAGACTATTCCGCAGCCGACTCCGTAACGTCCAGCCATGAATGCCGGGCCTGCGAAGAACATTCCGAACTCCTTAGTGTCGAGGAACGCAAAAATTTCTTTCAGAGCCTCTTCAGTGTGATTCGTGATGTAGTTGTCGCCGCATACTATCGTGTTAGTAACTTCGATGTCAGGCTTGACCATAGCGTTAAGCATCATAGAACAGCCGATTAACTTTTCATGAAAAATCGGAGTCTGGTCGGCCATTTCTTCTCCGCCTATCTGACCGAAGAACTGGTTAATATAATGAATTGCTTTCATGATTCTTTTTCACCCCTTTTTGTCCTAGAAATCTGCACAGGTTCTCAGGGAGTAGCCTGAAATGTGATTCGCGCAGAACATTCCGTTATTCTCCATTATAAACGAACCGTCCGGTCTTATGCAGCCTTCCCAGCCGCCTGAATTTCCGTCGCGGGCAAGTGCTTCCAGCTCGCCGATAACTTCCATACCTGCGGGGAACTCGTACATCTGAGAGACGTTGCCTGTAGTTACTAAGGCATTCGTTGCAGGATTCATCGAGACTAAGGGCTGTGATGCTCCGTCGCGTCCTGTGCATTCGTCAGAGAGTCCGACAGTCTTAATGCCGAGCCTCTCAAGCTCAACAAGCATAGCAGTGTAATCAACGTCAGGGTTTCCGTAGCCTTCTTCAGCAACAACTGCTGCGTCGACTCCGAGACTCGTGGCGATCTGGCCTGCCATTTTGACACAGCGCACTTTCTCGTCCATCTTGACGTTAAGTGTTGACATGATTACGCCCAAGAAGTTAATCGTCTTGCCGTGCTGCTCATAGAGCTTCTTGATCATGGGGTTAGTTGCGAATTCATAAGTCGAAATCTTTGACGATGTAGGCATGAATGAACCTGATACCATACAACCGTCTAGTAATTCATTGGGATGCATGAACGTCGGCAGAATGTGGTTAGCGTCCCAGCCGTAAATCAGCGTGTTATATCCCATAGCTTCCATTTGGGACTGAGGCTGTAATACGTAAACGACTCTGGGGAGCTTGTCGACTTCCGGGCCTCTCTGATTGATAGCAGGTAAATCATAGACTTCGATGTTCTCCGGCTCTAAGTCCTTAACGCACTGGCCGATGTATTCCGCGAGTCTCATGCCTGCCCATCTGAGAGCGTGATTCTTTTTCTGCTGTTCGTGACGTTCAAAATCTTCATCTGTATCAGCGACTAAGACAAGGTTGACCATGTCGCCGAAAATTGTGTGGTGCTGATACTTTCCACCCATTGCAATAACGCCGTCCTGGAAACCTCCGGCGTGTTCACCGACTACGATTAAAGCGCAGTCCTGAAGGCAATGTGTACGGCCTGACCCTGCGACTTCCATCTCAGACAGGACACCGGGGAATATTCCGTGACCTCCTGAAACTTTGCAGCGCATTTCTACAGCTTCTTTGACAGGACATAAGATAACGTTGTCACCGGGGTGAACGATCTTAAAGTCCGCCGTTGTTATATGCTCATCTTCATGTAAGACATTGAGCAGTTCTTCTTTATTCAGCGTAAGGATACCGGCCTCGTAAAAAGTCTTGTCGCCGAAAACAATATCCTTGACGTGGAATGCTCCGATTTCAAGTTTCATTATTGAATTTCACATCCTTATTATAATTAGAGAAAAACATAAATATATCCTGCTACTGATTGCATGAATATCAGACAGCAAAGACAATTGACCGCAAAGCTCATTCGTTCGTGCGCAAAAAACTGGACAGGACGAAATTGCTTCGACTCTGTGCGAAAGGTTCATAAATTACCAAAATGTTTGTGTTGCCTAAGTGGAACTAAATCTAAAATCAAATCAATTTATCAGCTTGAGAGAATTCTATGTGAAGTGAAAAATTTTTGCCATAATGATTTGCGTTAGTGTTCACTACAAAAATAATCACAAGCACGATAATATTTTCATGAAAACTTTTCACGAGTTACAGAGATTCAGGAACGCTATATAACTGTAGATAATACTCCCGGAATTAATTCAGGCCGCGCGGTAACATGGCAGCAAAATGCTCATAATAACATGAAAACTGGTGAAGGCTTTCCTGAGGATGTCATGAAGGCTGATATTGTAATGGCTATAGACACGACGGCATTCTGGGACTTTTATATTTCTATGCTGACAAAGCCGTAATACCGTAATGTAATTAACTGCTAATTAAATTCAGAAGATTTAATCTTGATTATTAACTATTGACGAAATCGAAAAATTACCGCAAAATATTACGTATTCCAAAGCGAATCAGGAGGTGGAAAAAAGTAAAATGGCAGTCGTAGAAATCACAAAAGAAAACTTTGAGGCCGAGTTCAAGAACAGCCCAGTCCCTGCAGTGCTTGACTTCTGGGGACCTAAGTGCGGACCCTGCATGGCATTGATGCCCAAGTATCACGAACTTGCAGAGAACCCGAAGTACGAGGGCAAATTCAAGTTCTGCTCAGTCGATACGTCAAAGAATCGCCGTGTTGCAATGATGGTGCGTCCCGCAGTTATGGCTCAGCCTACGTTCCTGTTCTACAAGGACGGTCAGGAGGTCGCCCGTCTCGGCGGAGATGGTCTGACAATCGAGGAGATTACGGCCAAGGTTGACGAACTTAGCGCATAACGTGTGAAAGACAAGACAAAATGTTTTGTGAATAAATAGATAATTAAATGGAATAAAAATCAATCAATCAGCCAGCAAAAAAATTTATCTTATATCATAAAAAAGGAAGGGAAGGTGTCAAACATGGGTAAACTTGCAGGAAAGAAATTATTGCTTCTCGGTGAGCGCGACGGTGTTCCCGGACCTGCAATGGAAGCATGTTTGAAGGACAGCGGTGCAGAGATAATCTTCTCAGCTACCGAGTGCTTTGTCTGAACGGCCGCAGGAGCGATGGACCTGCAGAACCAGCAGAGAGTAAAAGATGCTGGAGAGAAATTCGGAACAGATTGCGTAGTAATTCTTGGCTCATCTGACGCAGAAGGCGCAGAGATTTATGCCGAGACAGTTACAGCAGGCGATCCGACATTCGCAGGACCCCTCGCCGGAGTTTCGTTGGAACTCCCTGTATATCACGTTTTTGACCCTATCATCAGAGCAGAATGCGACCCAGCAGCTTGGGAAGAGCAGATAAGCATGATGGAAATGGTGCTCGACCCAGACGCATTAGCCGAAGCTGTTAAAGGAATGCGCGAACAGTATAGTAAAAACGTTATTGAAGGATAACATCCAAATCAGAATAAATATCAGCCCCGGGGATTCTTGCTTGAGTCCCTGAGGCAATTTTTTTAACGGAGAAGAATAATCATGTCAAAAGTCGGAATCAAAAGTTATTCGTATTGTCTCAACCACGCCCCCGAAACCGGTTCACACTACGGCGGAACACCCTGGGAGGCTTCTCATTCAGGCGGCAAAGAGCAGGAATATCTTAACGCCCTCCCCCAGCACCTGCAGAGCTATGACCATGCCCTGCACTATGCCCCTAACCAGACGTATATAGGCGGAATTTCTTACGAGGAATTTGAAGCTATCCCTGCACCTTGGGTCGATAAGCCTTTACCTGACGAGAAGTCAAAGCGTTACGGGAAGTTCGGCGAATTAATGCCCGAAGATGAGTTCTTAGGGTTAATCAGTGCCTGTGATGAGTTCGAGCTTGTCTGGCTTGAAAAAAGTTTTGCAGAGTCAGTAAGCAAGAAGTTAGCTGAAGACCCTGTAATCACCGAAGCAATAGTCAAGAGAGTCGTCCGTCCCAAGAACATGCAGGAACTTGCAGACATTGAGAAGGAAGTTGCAGAACGCGATGCCCTGCCTCTCTATCATGACAACAAGGTCGTCGGCTGCGTCAGAATGGGCCACCCTACTGACCATTGTTTGACTGCCCATGTCTTAATGGAAAATCTCGCGGGTAAGGCTTCAGGTGTATTAGCACTGCTTCACTTGCTCAAGAACTCAGGACTCAACCCGTTAGATTTAGATTTCGTCATTGAGTGCTCAGAAGAAGGAGCAGGCGATGTAGGTCAGAGAGCAGGCGGAAATTTCGCAAAAGCCATTGCAGAAGTAGCAGGCTGTACAAATGCTTCGGGCTGTGATGTCAGGGGATTTTGTGCCGGCCCTGTCAATGCAATGATTAACGCAGCAGCTCAGGTTGCTTCAGGTGCAAGAAAGAATATCGCTGTAGTTGCAGGCGGTTCAATTCCAAAGCTCTACATGAACTCAAGGGATCACGTAAAGAAGAATTTGCTGGCCCTCGAAGATTGCGTAGGAAGTTTTGCAGTGTTACTCGTTCCAGATGACGGAACAATGCCAGTAATGCGTCTTGATGTACTGGGCAAGCACACAGTCGGCGCAGGCGGAGCACCCCAGGCTGTAACAAGCGCGTTGACATTTGAACCCTTACAGACAGCAGGTTTGACGTTCTCGGACGTTGACAGATTCGCCCCTGAATTACAGAATCACGAGATCACAGAACCAGCAGGAGCAGGCAATGTTCCACTTGCAAATATCAAGATGATAGCAGCCCTTGCAGTCATGAAGAAGGCTATCGAGAAGCCGGCAATGATGGACTTCATCAAGAAACACGGAACAATCGGCTATGCTCACACTCAGGGACATATACCTGCAGGTGTGCCGTTTATCGGTCCGGCTTGCGAGTTAATCAAAGAAGGCAAGATTAAGCGCGCAATGATAATCGGTAAAGGTTCACTGTTCCTTGCAAGGCTCACGAATCTGGCAGACGGTGCGTCATTCTTAATCGAGGCTCCTGAACCTGTCCAAGCTCAAGCAGCAAGTGTCAGCAAAGATGACATCAAGGCAATGATTCTCGAAGCATTAAGCGAGATAGCAGGAAAGTTGGGCTAAACCATGTCAGACGCAATCAAGAAATTAGTCGGAGAAGCCCTCACTGAGATAATCGAGAGCGCAAAGACAGGAGGCCCCAAAGTTCGAGTCGGACTCATGGCATCAGGCAGTGAACACGGCCCTGAAGAAATTGCAAAGGGAGCAAGGCTGGCGTTACAGAATTCAAACAACGTCATTCCCGTTCTTATTGGCCCGAAAGTTGCAGGCTATGAAGATTTAGAATACATTGAGTGCTCTGAGTGCGATATTCCTTCAAGGCTTGAAGAAGCTGTGAAATCCGGAGAAGTCGCTGGAGCAGTCGCTATGCATTTCCCCTTCCCCCTGGGTGTTACTACTATAGGAAGAGTCTTTACGCCCGGAAGGGGCCGTCCCATGATTCTTGCTTCGACAACAGGAACGTCATCAACTGTGAGGGGCGAGGCAATGTTACGCAATGCAATTTACGGAATAGCAACAGCAAAGGCCCTTGGAATTGCGAATCCTACGGTCGGAATTCTCAACGTCGACACAGCACAG
>JAFSQO010000454.1 GCA_017446645.1 Synergistaceae bacterium
GAAATAGTCTGCGAAGCCAGCGTCCCTACAGGTGCTCACAGACCGCAAAACGTAGTCTTACAGGACATAATTCAGACAGTGAAGGACTCAATCAAAGAGTCAGGTCTCAACATGAAAGAAATCAAGGCTATAGGCATGGGTTCTCCGGGCATGATGGACTACAACACCGGAAGCGTAATCTACAACAATAATCTCGGCTGGAGGAACTTTCACATTTGCCAACATATGCGTGATGCCTTCGGAATTCCGGCGGTACTCGAAAACGATGCAGATGCTGCTGCTCTCGGTGAAGTCGTAGCAGGAAGTGCAAGGGGTGCTAAGAGTGCAATGATCATCACCCTCGGAACAGGGGTCGGTGTAGGTATTGTCATAAACGATAAGATCTACAGGGGCAGCGAGTTCGGTCACATGGTCATAGCCTACGGTGGGAGGCCGTGCAAGTGCGGTCGTAAAGGCTGTTTTGAGGCTTACTGTTCGGCTACAGGACTGATTAACATGACGAAAGAGGCAATCGAGGCAAATCCGGGAGGCATTCTAGCAGGTGTTGCCCAATCAGAAGGCGGAACTGTCAGCGGCCACACAGTATTTGACGCAGCAGACAAGGGCGATGATGATGCAAAGCGCGTTATTGACGAGTATATCAGCTATCTTGCTGTAGGTCTTGGCAATCTCATTAACGGACTTAACCCTGAAGTTGTGAGCATTGGCGGAGGAATAGGCAAACAGGGCGAACGATTACTAGTTCCACTCAGAGAAAGGATTATCCCGGAAATTTATGAGGGTCTGCGTAATAATTTCTCTAAAATCGTAAGCTGTACACTGGGCTATAAAGCAGGCTTAATCGGTGCAGCAATGGCAGCAAAGTAATAGCATTTATAACGGGTAGTGAGTAAAAAATACCCACTATCCGCTAATTATTAATCTCTATGAATTTATAGGCTCAAGTCTCCTGAATAACTCCTCTTTGTCATGGCCGATTATCAGGGTTAATGAAGTTGCACGCCTGTCAGGTTGAATTAATTTCTGGTTCGTTATCCCGCAAAGCTCTGCAAGTGCCATAGCTCCCTGCTTGACTGAATCATCGCTATCAGGAGGGTAAATAATGCTGCTTGTTCTGTAATCATAGTGCCTTGCGTTCCCTGTATAAGGGACTTCAATGCCGATTCTCTGGAAGATTGCCGCTGCCCTCTTGCCTATGCCTTTTTCACCGTCGCCATTGAGTATCCTTATGCTCAAAATCTGGTCACGTAACGCCGCAATTTTTTCACTGTCAAAGCCTTCGGGTATCTCGTCATCGCGCCCTTCTCTCTCGCTGAGATTTATCCCTGCATTTGCCTCACGTAATGATTCATCAGCCTGTGAGAACTCTGCCGATAGTTGCTGAGAAAACGCTTTATTATCCAGAATCCAGTAGCTTATATTCTTACTGAAGCCTGATTTACCGGGGGCCATGAACATCTTGATCCTGTCATGACTCAAGGAATTCGCGAACTGCAGCAACTTCAAAGCCTCAAGGGGTGCTAAGTCAGTATCTACTGCATTCAAGACCTCATTTACTAATGACGGTATTTTAGGGATAATTGCGGGCGATTTCAATTTGTCAATCACTATGTTAATGAATTTCTGCTGCCTCTGGACTCGGCCTATATCACCTAAAGGGTCATGCCTGAAACGAACATAGCCAAGTGCTGTTTTACCGTCCATGTGTTGCTGACCCTTGGGGATATTAATAAATAATTTTCCTGAGTAATCGTTATACACAAGTTTTTTATCGACGTAGATATCAACACCGCCGATTAAGTCTATTAATTTCGGGAAGCTCTTATAGTTTATCTTGACGAAATAATCAACAGGGAGTCCCGTCAAATTCACTATAGTCTCCCGCAACAGATTCATGCCTCCGTAAACATAAGCGTGATTAATCTTGTCCCAGCTGCGTCCTGGAATATAAACCCTTGAGTCCCTAGGAATCGAAGCAATTCGCAAACCCATGTTGTCAGCATCGAAAATCGCAAGTGCTATAGCATCAGTTCTCGAAGCCCCGTCCACGTTGTCAAGGCCGACTACAAGGACATTCACAGAACCGCGTGCTGCCTCCTGAGTCAATTTTTCCGAGACAGCTAACTCTGAATCGCCGA
>JAFSQO010000455.1 GCA_017446645.1 Synergistaceae bacterium
CCGTTGAAGAATTTTACTCAGTACGAGATTTCAAATTTTGCGCCTGAAAAAAAAGAGTGCCTGCATAATCTTGCATACTGGTCTCATGATGAAGTAATTGCTTTAGGGCCTTCAGCTGTGAGCTATCTGAATCACGAGCGCATAAAAAATCCGTCAAGCCTTCAAGAATATTTTTACCTGGCAAAAAATAATTTCCCTGATGAATTACTGCCTCATGAAAGATTAACCCCTCATGAACGGGCAATAGAACTCGCGATATTAAATCTCCGGACAAAGTGGGGGATTAACCGCAGAGAATTATTGCCTGAAGTTGAGCGTGTAATCTCGCAGCTTCCTGAAGATTTATTTATCATCACACCGGAACGAATCGCATTAAGCAAGCGCGGCATGAGACTCGGCAATTCTATCTGGTCAGAATTTCTCTAATCACTTTGCGCCTCCTGTGAAGGGCAATGACACGGGCATGTGTCATGCGCGAAGCCGGGGGAGAGGGCCACTTGTGGCGAGGGGGTCCTTAATGTATAATGTAACAGTCCGGCTCAATGCGGCGGAGACCTGTGAATCGTGTCAGGTTGGGAACAAAGCAGCACTAAGCGGAGTTCTTCGGGTGCCATTGAATACCGGGCATTATGTTAATCAATCACCAGCCACTCGGACGGGTAAAGCTCTTTATAACATTCAAGTTCTCTGTCACTGCACCATAATTTTTGCGCTGGAGCTATGACTATCTTTGCAGGGTTATCATTCAGCCATGCACCCCACCAGCTGAATGTTGACGGTCCTGTTATGACGTGTCTGCACTGTGTAATCAGAGCCATATCCTGAGACGGTGAATTGCCTTCGATAAAGTTATATTTTGTATCGTAGATTTCCGGCAGCTTGTCCTTGCAGATTTTTATGTTGTCGCTGAAAACGAAGAACTCAGGCTTCTCTGTGAGAGTAAAAATTCTTTCGAGTGAGTGCCTTATGTATTCCAGCGTGAAATTAACTTCGCCGTGCCGTAATTTGTCACCGAGCCTTACGTGAATAGCTACAGAATTGCATGACCTGATTTTCTCACACTGAGAGTTACGAAAATATTCTGGTGCAAAAGTAAATTGCTCCCTTATTAAGTGCTCATAGCCTGCAAAAAACTTTTCGGACTGAAAGCCGCCCCATATATACGTATCGTCAGGAATTAACTTGAACTTGCCGGAGTATCTGCTGCCTTCCTGAGTAAAGACCCTCGAAGCAGGTATTGGCAAAAGCAGAGGGTCAGAGTTGAGAAATTTGCGTCTCGCCCTGCCTTCTGGTAAGAGCATCAACAAGTTCATTATTTGCCGGATTGAGTGCCTGCCCAGTGAGTAAAAAATATTTTTCCTGCTGTAAATATGATTTATCACGGCCTGAAACGGGAACAGCTTATATATTTCGCTGAATGATGCTGCACGTTCCTGAACTTTCGGGAAACATCCCAGAGAGTAGGGTCTTGGGTCCTTGCGCGACTGCTTCTTCTCGTACCAGTAAAGGTCCAGCAAAAGCTCCGTGTTGAGCCTCTTTGCCGTTACAAAACCTGCTGAGTAGGCGAACATCTGGTTACCCATTCCGCAATCTATGCGAGTTATAATCATAGTCCTGAAAGCCTCCTGAGCATGAAATAAATTCCCGGTGCATAAAGAATCATAAATGCCTTGAAAAAAACTTCGGGCTTCTTCTTAAGGACATAAAAGTCAAGTGCCTTGCGTATAACTTCTCTATTTGCCTTATCTTGCAGGAATGAATCATAACTTGCCTTGTCATTCCTGACTGAGTAAATATTAAGTCTCCTGATAAAAATATTCGGCGTTAATATTTTGTCTGCTGTTAATCTGAGCTGTCCTGAACGTGCATGTTTTGCGAGAAATTCTGCGGTTGATGTCTGGGCATTCGTGTTGTGTTCGTAGCGCGTAAATTTCTTCTCACTTGTATTTGCATCGCGTATAGAACCCATTTCACTATGATGAACGTATATATATAAATTCCCCTCTATGAACGTAACTTTTTCTGCAACACACAGGGCCTTAGTTATGAAATCAATATCTCCGCCGGCAGTGCAGCCCTCGTGAAACAGCAAATTATTTTCCCTTAAGAACCCAGCACCGTACATGCAGCACCAAACCGGAGGAACTGAATTATTTATGATGAAATGTTCACCTGACTCGATATACGGCTCGGAAGATTTGCAGGAGTGAAAATTTTTGTCAAGGTTGCCATCCGTGAACCTGTCAACTAAACCGCAGAAAGCAATCTTGCAATTATTACGCGTTATTGAGTCATAAAGAGACGAGACGAAATTTTGTTTTATCATGTCGTCAGCATCAATGAAGCAGATATATTCGCCTCGTGAAGCTGCAAGTCCTGTGTTTCGTGAGGCACATTCGCCCTTGTTGCTCTCGTGATTAATGATTTTGAAAGCTCTCTTGCTGCCCGAAAGTATTTTATTCGCGATTAAGGCTGTATCATCAAGTGAAGAGTCATTAACCAGAATGATTTCTATATTCTCGTAATCCTGATTGATTATGCTTTCGAGGGTGAGCTTAATTCTTGACGCGGCATTATATGCAGGGATTATTACGCTTACCAGATTATTCATGATGATAGTGTTCGTAGAATTTCGCAAATTTTAAGAATCTCAGGAACGAAAGATTAACGCAATGAATGAAACCCCACCAGCCCAGCAGAAAAAATCGCCCCAAAACGTAAAATTTCAGGAACTCAAGGGTTGCTGCTCCGACTAATCTGAATGGTGAGTAATTTTTGCCCTGAGTTATCGCACGTTCTGCAAGTCTGTCTGACTCTATGTTATATTTTTCTACGATTTGGCTTATTGATATAAACGAGTAATGATCTATAAAATTTTTGCACGTCCCGAAAGTTGCATCGTCTCGAACCTTTATGACATCATCATGGCCGAGTTTGCCGCTCATTGTCCAGTAATTGCGGTTGTAGAGTCTTATCTCTTTATAGTGCCAGACAAGTTTGTTTGCGTGTTTCATTCCGGGAAATACCTCGCCCCTTGGGAGAATATAGCCGTCTTTTGTTGCGTTGAGTTTTATCCTGCCGATCTCTTCAGCAAGCCCGGCAGAGATGACTTCATCAGCGTCAAGTCTTAGAATCCAGTCAAAGCTGCATTGTTCCTCGGCGAATTTGACCTGATGACCGACAGAGTGCCATTCATGAAAGATGAATTTTGCCCCGAAGGATTCTGCGATTGCCTGAGTCCCGTCCGTGCTTCCTGAATCTATAATTATGATTTCATCAACGAGACCTTTTGCAGAGTTAAGAGTCCTTGCGAGTCTCTTCTCTTCATTGAGGGTGATTACGTAAAGCGAAATTTTTTCTATCTGCATGTTTTGCTCCTTTGTGATTTCAGCTATTATAGCGCAAAAAAAGAGAGGCCGTCTCATTCTTGTTTAATCCGGGTCTCTCCTTTTCTTTTTTTTGAGGGGGGTAAAACTTTATAAAACGATCGAACAAGAACGAGGGTTTATGTATTTCTTCATGAGCTGTCTTGCAGGAAAAGGACAATTGATTGTCGTTTTTAGAAGCTCTTGAGTAATTAACTATTTCGTATTTGTTCGTTATGTCAAACATTATAGCGTGAAAATTTTTCCTGTCAATATTTTTCTGCAAAGTAAGTAATAAGTCTTATGCAATTACGGGAAAAAACGCTAGAATATTTACGACCGCTTTACCCCTTTAATCGGGGGTAAATTTTATTTTTCGCCATATATATTAGATGTGCAAACAAGAAGAGAAAGGAGAGGAGTCAAATTGTTTGCTCAGTTCGTAGAATATCTTCACTCGGGTTCATCGGCCAGTGTGGGGATTATTACTGTTGCGATAATGCTTTTGTTCGGATTTGCCCTGACCAGGATAACGCGTATTCTGAAACTTCCCAACGTTACGGCTTACATAATCACGGGGATATTAATCGGGCCTTACTGTATGAATCTTGTGCCTCAGATAGTTACGGTTTATACGGGGTTTCTGCCTGATGTTGCATTAGCTTTTATTGCATTCAGTACAGGACAGTTCTTCAGGTTGAATGCTTTAAAGGGCAGCGGTTCCAAAGTCCTGATTATTACAGTACTTGAGGCGTGTGTTGCTTCACTTTTTGTCTTCATTGCGGCTTACTATGTTCTGAAGATGGATCTTGCATTCTCGACAGTAATTGCTGCTCTTGCTTCGGCGACTGCTCCTGCTTCTACGATGATGACTATAAGGCAGACGGGAGCGCACGGTGATTTCGTGAATACGTTATTGCAGGTTGTAGCACTCGATGACGTTGTCGGATTAATCGCTTACAGTATTGCTATCTCGATTGCCCTGGCTTCTGCAGGTTCTCAGGCCGGTTTCAAGTTCAGCCGGATATTAACGCCTATCTTGATTAATATAGCCTGCGTAATTCTGGGGGCATCACTAGGGGTTCTGCTGAAGATTCTATTGCCTGAGAAGCGTTCAACTGACAACCGGTTAATTATCTCTGTTGCTGTCTTATTCGGCTTCTGCGGAGTCTGTGAGATTTTGGAAGTCTCGCCGTTACTTGGCTGCATGTTCATGTCAACGGTTTATATTAACATCACTGACGATGATAAGTTATTCAAGCAGCTGAATTACTTTAGCCCGCCATTCTTATTATTATTCTTCGTGAGGTCCGGAGTGTGTTTTGATCTCGGTTCACTGACTAACGGAGGCGGAATGCTCTTAACGTTGGGAGTCGTATATTTTCTCGTAAGAATTGCAGGCAAATATACAGGAGCCTTCGCTGGCTGCATGATAACGGGAAAAAGCAAACTTGTCCGAAATTATCTCGGTCTTGCATTAATTCCCCAGGCTGGAGTTGCAATCGGTCTTGCTGAGTTAGGCGCGCGGACTCTTGGCGGTGAGATGGGCAGCACGTTAAGAACTGTAATACTTGCTTCGAGCGTCCTGTATGAGTTAATCGGCCCGGCATGTGCAAAGTTGTCGCTTGCATTGTCGCATTCTTACGATAAAGATGCAGTTGACGAGAAAGTCACGGAAACTCAGGACGAAGACAAGATGGTCGTGAATCTTTTAATCGAGAGGATCCGGGAGATTCAAAACGAGTTGCCAAGACATGAGCGTGCAGTCGTTACCCAGCCTGTGAATAATAATACTCGAACTGGAAGAATGCGCCCTTTTTTTCAGCATTTCAAATCCAACAATACGAACTATTAAATATAAATCGCCCTCTTGAATTTTTCAGGAGGGTAAATTTTTTTGCGCGCTAGCTGAATCTGTGATAAATTACAACAATCACAAATTATGAACAAAAATTTTTCTCGAAAGGATTTGATTCACAATATGCAGATGTATTTAACAGCGTTGAAGGATCTCTTGCTTCAGTCGGGTTTTGTAGGTCTGACGCAGGGAAATATTATCATGATTATTGTCGCGTTCGTCCTGCTTTATCTGGCAATCGGAAAGGGTTTTGAGCCGTTACTGCTTGTCCCGATAGCTTTCGGTTGTCTTCTTGTTAATCTGCCTTTATCAGGTATCACAGCGGAATTTAATGCAGAGACTCACACGATAGGCTTCTTACGTTCACTATATTACGGAGCCGAGTTCGAGATTTACCCGATTCTGATTTTCTTGGGAATCGGAGCAATGACAGACTTCGCGCCTCTTATCGCTAACCCGATTACTTTCTTGCTCGGAGCAGCAGCACAGTTCGGCGTGTTCGTGGCTTTTATCGGGGCTAACTGGGTCGGAGCTTTGACCGGAGGGCTTGTATCGTTCAACATCAAAGAGGCAGCCAGTATCGCAATCATCGGAGGAGCTGACGGACCAACGAGCATTTACTTGACCGTCATGCTTGGACAAAAGCAAATTCTCGGAGCAGTCGCAGTCGCAGCATACAGCTACATGTCATTAGTTCCCATGATTCAGCCGCCGGTTATTTACGCAATGACCAGCAAAAAGGATAGGGGCATTGTTATGGGACAGTTGAGACCAGTAACGAAGCGCGAGAAAATTTTATTCCCGATAATTTGTACTGTCGTGTCAGGTTTGATTCTCCCGGCATGTACGCCCCTTGTAGGAGTTCTCATGTTTGGTAACTTGCTCAAGGAGTGCGGAGTAACTGAAAGACTTAGCCTCACAGCCCAGAACGAATTAATGAACATCGTTACGATTTTCTTGGCCTTGTCAGTAGGCTCAACAATGGAAGCTGATAAGTTCCTGACTCTCCAGACCCTTGCAATTATCGCACTTGGTCTCGTAGCGTTTGCCTTCTCAACGTTCGGAGGACTCGTCTTTGGCCAGATAATGAAGCACTTATCAGGAGGCAGGATTAACCCGATGATCGGAGCTGCAGGAGTCAGCGCAGTACCTATGGCAGCGAGAGTCGTTCAGAGATGCGTCCAGAAAGAATACCCCGGACATTTCTTATTAATGCACGCAATGGGGCCAAACGTTGCAGGAGTTATCGGCACGGCAGTTGCAGCAGGAGTTATGTTGACGCTTTTATCACAG
>JAFSQO010000456.1 GCA_017446645.1 Synergistaceae bacterium
TCAGACTGACAAACGGAATCGAAGTAACGTCATACATACCCGGAATCGGCCATAACTTGCAGGAACACTCAGTTGTTCTTGTGCGCGGAGGAAGGGTTAAGGACTTGCCCGGCGTTCGCTACCACATAATAAGAGGTACGCTTGACTGCGGAGGAGTCGAAAGCCGCAGAAGAAGCCGCTCAAAGTACGGCGCACGCAGACCGAAGGCCAGTTAGGGAGGATTACTGAATTATGCCGAGAAAAGGACACATCAAGAAACGTGAACCCCAGCCCGATGTAAGATTTAACAACGCGGCTGCCGGAAGATTCATTAGTGCGTTGATGATGGGAGGAAAACGCAGCACTGCCGAGAAAATATTTTACGGCGCATTAGAAACAGCTGCGGAGAAGTTAGGCGTTGAACCCTTTGAAGTTTTCGAGAAGGCTATGGCAAACGTAACACCAAACATCGAAGTACGTCCCCGCCGTGTGGGCGGCGCAACGTATCAGGTTCCCGTAGAAGTTACGCCGGAACGCGGTGTTCAGCTCTCAATCCGCTGGATCGTGTCATATGCCCGCGCAAAAAAGGGTATGCCTATGAGTGAAAGACTCATGCGTGAGTTAATGGATGCCTACAAGAACGAAGGAGCTTCAATCAAACGCCGTGATGATACACACAGAATGGCGGAGGCTAACAGGGCATTTGCGCATTACCGCTGGTAAAATTTTAGTATTGCAGGTGTAAATTTTTGCAGGATATTTCGAAAGTACGTAATATAGGAATAGCGGCACATATCGACGCAGGAAAAACAACGACAAGTGAACGCGTTCTGTATTACACAGGAAGTAACTATAAAGTCGGTGAAGTTCATGAGGGTACTGCAACCATGGACTGGATGGAGCAGGAACGTTAGAGGGGAATAACAATCACGAGTGCTGCTACGACGTGTGCATGGAAGGAGCATACTATCAATTTGATTGATACGCCAGGCCACGTGGATTTTACGGCCGAAGTAGAGCGGTCTATGAGAGTACTTGACGGAGCTGTAGCCGTGTTTTGTGCGGTAGGAGGGGTAGAGCCTCAGTCCGAAACGGTATGGAGACAGGCGGATAAATATCATGTGCCTAGAATCGCGTTTGTGAACAAAATGGATCGTATAGGTGCAGATTTTGAATCAGTCGTTAAGGCCATGCGTGAGAGACTTGGAGCGAATGCAATTCCCTTGCAGATTCCAATCGGAGCGGAAGATGACTTTGCCGGAGTAGTGGACTTAATTGAACAGAAAGCGTTTTATTTTTCGGGTGTACTTGGACAGGCACCGACAGAGAGACCGATACCCGCGGAACTTGCAATGCCAGCTAAGCAGGGACGGGACAACATAATAGAAGCGTTATCGGATTTCAGCGATGATATTATGGTGCTGTTCCTTGAAGGTAAGCCTGTAAGTCCTGAATTGATTCGCAAGACGCTCAGGGAAGCAGTGATTAATCTTAAAGCCGTACCCGTATTATGCGGATCAGCTTTCAAGAATAAGTGCATAGAACCTTTGCTTGATGCAGTTGTTGAGTATCTTCCGAGTCCGATAGATATTCCGCCGGTTAAGGGATTTTCGCCGAATGACCCTGATATGATTCTTGAGAGACATAGCGATCCTAAAGAACCGTTTGCGGCATTAGCGTTTAAGATTGCATCGGATTCATTTTTGGGTAAATTATGTTTCCTGCGTGTATATTCAGGAAAACTTGATAAGGGCAGTACGCTGTATAATCCAACGTCAAGGCAGAAAGAGCGAATCGGGCGCATAATGAGAATGCATTCAAACAAGCGCGAAGATATTGACTCAATGGAAGCCGGAATGATAGTAGCAGTGCCTTCACTGAGAGCAACGAGAACGGGGGATACACTCTGCGATGAATCGAATCAGATAGTTCTTGAGAGTCTTGAATTCCCTGAACCTGTTATATCACTCGCAGTAGAACCGGCAACGCAGAACGACAAAGTGAAACTCTCAACGGGACTTGCAGCATTAGCCGATGAAGATCCTACGTTCAAGGTACATAATGACGAGGAGAGCGGGCAGACTGTAATATCAGGAATGGGAGAACTTCACCTTGAAATCATCGTTGACAGGTTAAAGCGTGAGTTCGGTGTTGATGTCAAAGTCGGCAATCCGCAAGTAGCGTATCGTGAGGCAATCAGGAAGGCTGCACGTGCGGAAGGGAAGTATATCCGTCAGTCAGGCGGACGCGGCCAGTACGGTCATGTTGTATTCGAGATTGAACCGATTGAAGGCGGAAAGTACGAGTTCGAGGACAAGATTGTAGGCGGAGTGATTCCGAAAGAATTCATAACTGCGGTCGAAAAAGGACTTGAAGAGGCTGTACAGTCAGGTGTACTCGGAGGCTACCCGGTGATAGGCGTTAAAGTATCATTAGTTGACGGGTCATATCATGAGGTTGACAGCTCGGAATTAGCGTTTAAGATAGCCGCGTCAATGGGATTCAAGGAGGCAATGAAACGCGCTGATCCTGTGCTTATGGAGCCGGTAATGTCGGTTGAAGTAGTAACGCCTGATGAATATGTTGGTGATGTCATTGGTGATTTGGCATCGAGACGCGGACGAATTGACGGAATGGACGTAAGAGCAAACGCAAGAATCATACGTGCATTTGTGCCGTTAGTCGGAATGTTCGGATATGCTACGGACTTGAGGAGCAAGACATCAGGACGTGCAAATTACTCGATGCAGTTTGATCACTATGAACAGACCCCTGTTGAAGTCAGCGAAAAGATTTTGCAGGGAAGGATTTAATATTTAACACATAACACAAAAGGAGATTTTTTGAGAAATGGCAAAAGAAAAGTTTGAACGCAACAAGCCCCATTTGAATATTGGTACGATTGGGCATATTGACCACGGCAAGACGACATTAACAGCGGCTATCACAAAGTGCCTTGCCACGGAAGGAAACGCGGAATTCACAGCATATGACATGATTGATAAAGCTCCCGAAGAGAGAGAGCGCGGAATCACGATTAACATTGCACACGTTGAATATCAGACAGCAAAGAGGCACTATGCACATATCGACTGCCCGGGACATGCTGACTACATCAAGAACATGATAACCGGTGCTGCACAGATGGACGGAACGATTCTTGTTGTCAGTGCTGCAGACGGCCCAATGCCCCAGACACGTGAGCATGTGCTTTTAGCTCGTCAGGTCAACGTTCCTGCGATCGTTGTGTTCATGAACAAGACAGATCAGGTTGATGACCCTGAACTTCTTGACCTTGTTGAAATGGAAGTACGTGAACTCCTCAACAAGTATGAGTTCCCCGGCGATGATATTCCGATTATTCGCGGTTCAGCACTTGAAGTTCTTGAAAAGGGTACAGGCAAGAAGGACGATCCTATTTGCAAGCCGATTTTCGACCTTATGGATGCATGTGATAATTTCATTCCTGATCCTGTCCGTGAGATTGATAAGCCGTTCCTTATGCCGATTGAAGACGTATTCACGATTTCGGGACGTGGCACAGTTGTAACGGGAAGAGTTGAGCGCGGAATCATCAAGGCCGGCGAGGAAGTTGAAATCGTTGGAATGACCAGAGACACACGCAAGACA
>JAFSQO010000457.1 GCA_017446645.1 Synergistaceae bacterium
GAACCAGAAATCCCTGAAGTCATTGATGCAGAATTCAAGAGCGCAGAGGACCTTGATCCGAAATACGGCAAAGAATACTCCGAAGACAGTTTCTGGAACAAAATCACCAGCGTTATCAAGAGTGCCGGTCTCGAAATAATCTACAAGGCCCTTCAGCTGTATTACGCAATGCAGAACCCTAGCTGCCCGCTTTACATCAAGACTGCAATAGTTGCTGCTTTGGGTTATTTCATATCGCCTATTGATTTAATTCCGGATTTTATCCCAGTTGTAGGCTTCACTGATGACTTGGCTGCTATCGGCTCTGCTCTTGTGATGGCACATGCATTCATCGATGATAACGTGAAATTTCAGGCGCGCCAGATGATAGACAATCTCTTCGGTGAAGGGACTTCACTGGGATTGAATTAGACTCTTTCATGAGATTAAAGCATGAAGCGAGTTTAGTTCAAGTCATGACAAGGTACGTTGTAAGCTATAGCAGTAAGGACAGGAATTACTAACAGAGTCAAAATCGTACTTACAGTAAGACCTGCCATTATCGTTACAGCCATCGGACCGAACATAATATCCCAGATTAACGGCAGCATTCCCAGAACTGTAGTCAAAGCCGACATTGCAACAGGTCTGAGTCTCGAAACCGCATCATCAACTATAGCCCTGTACTTGTCGTGTCCGGCCTGAAAATCCGCGCTGACCTGGTCAAGTAAAACTATAGAATTTTTCGCCAGCATTCCCACAAGTGAAAGCAAGCCGACGATTGCAAGGAAGCTCACGTCCATATTAAACAGCCATAAGCCGCCGACTATGCCTATTAAGATTAACGGCAGTGATAAGAATATAATGAAAGTCTGCCTGAAACCGTTAAATAAAAATATCATGATGATAAACATAATCAATATCGCAGGAGGAAAAGCTACGGACATTCCTGCCATTGACTCATCCGAAAGCTCCATCTGTCCGCCCCATTCAAGTTCATAGCCTGTTGGGAGTTTTATGGCTTCGATTCCGGGCTTTATTCTCGCAAGCATGGCATCAGCATTGTCGCCGAGCCTCACTTCACTCATGGCAGCCATCATTCTTTTTCTGTCACGGTGAATTATTATATTGTCCTCAAAACTCGTTTCAAGTCCTGTAAAAACCGTCCCCATCGGAACAGATTTATTTGCTGACGGAGACCATACTGGCATTGAACTTAGCAATTCTATATTATTGCGTTCTTCGGGGATAAAAGCTGCGTAGATGGCTAAAGATTTATCACCGTCCCTGAATGAGCCTATTGTCAGTCCTGTTGTTGCTGTTAATACGGCCTGATTGATTAATATTCGTGAAAGTCCGAGACCCTGCATCTGGTCTTTCATGATTTTAGGTTTGATGACTTCGACACGTTCCCGCCATTCATTGCGCCGGAATTGCGATGACGAATCTTTTTCCATGATTTCGAGTGCCTGTTTTGCAAGATTTCTTAAAATATCAGGATCATTGCCGTAAAATCTCGCGCCTATTTTCTCACTCATTCCCGAACCCCTTGCAAAGAGTTTGCAGAATCCGTCAAGTCCGGGCATTTGCTGTTCTATGTAGTTCTGAGTCATTGTTATCATTTCACGCGTAAATTTGCCGTCTTTAACCTCGACCATTAACTGCGAATATGAAGTATTATTTTCAGGAGGTGAGTAAGTCAGCATGAAGCGAAGTCCTCCTCCGCCTATGAACTGGGTAACATTTTTCACTTCCGGAAATGAGCTTATATAGTCAACAAGTTCCTGAGTTCTCTTCTCCTGAGCTTTAATCGACGTACCTTCGGGACTCCATAAATCAACGTTGTAGTATACAGTATTTGCGTCAGGGAAAAAGCTCGTCTCCATTCCGGAAAAAATATACATGGAAAACGCGAATAGTGCTCCGGTAATTATTATAGTTATAAATCTGTGACGCAGACAGCCTTCAAGAACTGCCTTATACATTCTGAATAAAAATCTGTCGTAGGGGTCTTTGTCCTGCTTTGACGGCTTCAATAACAACTTTCCGAGAACAGGAGCAGCAATCAGGGCAGCAAGCCAGCTTAACATCATAGAAATTGCCACTACCTGGAACATGCTTCGTAAAAATTCTCCGGCCTGAGCTTTCGATAATCCAATCGGGGCAAATGCCATTACAGCAATGAACGTGCCGCCAAGCATTGCCCATTGTGAGCCATTGACTGAATCAGACGCAGCATCTTCTATTGATTGTCCGCGTTCGACTCCGACCAGCATTCCTTCAGCTACTACGATGCCGTTATCAACGAGAGAGCCTAAAGCAATAATCAGGGCAGCAAGCGATACTATCTGAAGAGTTATGTTCATGTAGTTCATGATTATAAAAGTCCCTGCAATGGTAATTAATAACACGAGACCTATTATTAACCCTGAACGAAGCCCCATAAAGATTAACAACACTCCGACTACTATAGCGAGAGACTCTATTAGATTTATGATGAAGTCATTTATTGATTTCGTTACCTGGTCGGACTGCATATAAATTTCGTTTAGTTCTATTCCTACCGGTCTGAATTCTTCAAGTTCCTTGAGTCTTTTGCTGACTGCACGGCCCATATTTACGACGTTTCCGCCTTCTACCGTAGAGATTCCGATTGCGAGTGCCGGACGATTGTTGAATTTTAATTTAAAGCTCTGAGGTTCGACATAATCACGCCTTATGTTTGCTATTTCACGTAAGCGCGTTAAATTTCCTCCTGCCGAGCCAATTACCAGGTCGCCTATATCTTCAACGCTTAATATTGCACTTGTAGGGGAAATTCTGATATACCGGTCGCCTAAAATTATATTTCCGGTCTGGTATAAAGTATTCTGCTGAGTCAGCGATGCAAAGATCATCAGGGGTGAAAGTCCTAACGCAGCCATTCTTGAAGCCGAGAACTCGATATAAATTCCTTCGGTCTGTTCACCAAGAATTTTTACGCTTGCAACTTCGTCAACCAGAACAAGATTTTTCTTTAGGAAGTCCGCATAATCATATAATTCTTTCATCGTGTAGCCGTCGCCTATTAACGCATAATACTGGCCGTACACTTCACCGAAATCGTTATTAATTATTATTGTGGCCCCTGAAGGCATGTAAACTTGAGCATCATTGACTTTCTGTCTTAATTTGTCCCATATCTGCGGAAGCTGTGAGCTGTCGTATTCGTCTTTAATATCTACATAAATTATTGCAAGTCCGGGCGTTGAACGTGAACGGATATGCTTTATTTCTCCCATTGCCTGGACAGCGTCCTCGATTCTTGTTGTAACTTCCTGTTCGACTTCGTAGGCACTTGCACCGGGGTAAATTGCGCTAATGACTGCAGTCTTTATCGTGAATGAAGGATCTTCGAGCTTGCCTATCTGAACATATGCCATAACTCCGCCAATCAGAGTCAATAAGCAGATAAATAATATGACTCTGAAGCGTTTAATGCTTGCTCTTGCTATGTCCATGAAAATCACTCCTCAAGTAATCTCACATGCTGGCCTTCATGAAGAAAGTATACGCCTGCTGTTATAATCGTGTCGCCTCCGTGAAGAGAGTCAATATTTTCCGGCTCTATTTCGATAAAGGCATTATTATTAATTCTTCCTGTCAAGACCTGGATTTTCTCTGCGATGCCGTTGTTATATTTCCAGATGAAATTATTATTATTCTCGTTCAGAATTGCAGTTACAGGTACTGAATATTTGTTATTATCCTGCGCTGTTTTGCCTCCGGTGAATTCAAGCTCTACAGTAACGGCCATACCCGGAAGAATCCGCAGATCTTTCTGCTGGGGCATTACTGCCGTAATCGGGTAAGTGTTGGAACTAGTTGCCTGAGTCCCTATTTCCTTGAGAGTCAGATTAAATACGCGTTCAGGCATGGCTTCAAATCTTGCTGTGAGATTATATAAATCCCTGTTTGCCTGAAGGTCTTTAA
>JAFSQO010000458.1 GCA_017446645.1 Synergistaceae bacterium
AGTGCTAAAATCGAAGACATGAACAATCTCGAAGCCTTTTTGGGTTCACTCCCCGGTCATGGTCAGGAAAATGTGAGAAAACCCCTTGTTACAGCCGTAAATTTTTCTGACATAATTCCCCTTTCCAATGATTGGCTTGGTTCAAAGAAATGTCCTTGCCCGTTTTATCCGCCTAATTCTCCGGCATTGCTCATGGCAGCAGCAGCAGGAGGCACGCCTTTCTCTATGAATTTGCACTCAGGAGATTTAGGGCATACTTTAGTGCTTGGCCCTACAGGTTCCGGAAAGTCTACACTGTTAGCGACTATCACGGCACAGTTCCAGCGATACCAGAACGGCCAGATATTTTTCTTTGATAACGGCAGGTCTATTTACCCGTTGTGTCAGGCCCTCGATAACTCAGTCTTTTATGATTTAGGCGAGGCCAATGAAGATAACGCTTCGATAAACTTGTGTCCTTTAGCGGAAATCGATGACCCTGAAGTCATGGCATGGGCTGCAGAGTGGCTTGAAATGTTGATAGAATTAGTCTCACCGGGCACAATGACACCAGCAAGAAGAATTTTGCTTAATGATGCCCTGAGAAATCTTGCAGCAAGTACTACCAAGGCAGAAGAGAGGACTTTGACTGAATTTATCACGTCAGTACAGGATCAGGAATTAAAATCAGCACTCGGCTATTATAGCTTGACTCAAGGCGGAGGCTATTTGCTTGACGGCGATCATAACGATATAAGCTATGCCCCGTTCAATGCCTTTGAAATTTCTGGCTTGTTAGAACGCGACAAGATTGCACCGGCTGTCTTGACGTATTTATTTTTCCAGATTCAGCGCAGACTCAAGGGAGCACCTTCTTTGCTCGTAGTTGACGAAGCATGGACGGCAATGAGAGACCCATTATTCAGCGAGAAGATTCGAGGCTGGCTGAAGACCTTCAGAAAGTTGAACTGTGCAGTAATTCTTGCAACTCAGTCTATAGCGGACGTTGTCAACAGCAATATCCGTGACGCAGTTTTCGAGAGCTGTCCGACTAAGATATTGCTTGCTAATCCTGATGCTAAAGGCGAACAGCTGGGAGCATTCTATCGTGAGTTCCTCCAGCTTAACGAGCGTCAGATTGATTTGCTCTCCCGAATGGTCAGAAAGCGCGAATACTACATCATTTCACCAGACGGCAGGCGAGTCTTTAATCTTGGACTTGGCCCTGTTACTCTTGCATTTGTCGGAGCAAGCAGCGGGAATGAATTAAGGCGTGTCCGTGAACTCAAGAAGCAATACGGCAGAGAGTGGCCTGTCGAATGGCTGAAGGAGCGCGAGTTACCTGACTGGGCCGAAGAGTGGCAAAAGGTTGACCGTGAACTTCACACTGACGTTAACACAGACGACAAGGAGGCTATGAGAGCGAATTATGTTCCGGTTCCTTAAGAGTTTTTTGAAGATAATAGCGTTATCAATGCTTCTCATAATAATAGGAGCAGCAGCACCCTCAATCGGTGATGACGATCCGGACTCAATAGTCGAAATAATGGGTTTGGGTGATTGTAAGGCAACCAAAAATCCCTGGAAGGCTTGCACATGCATTCCTATAGATTACGGCGACATTACCGGTCTTGGAGATGTAGCACGTCTGATAGCAAAGGCTGTGGGGCAGCTCTTCACTAAAGTATTCACTGGCAACTGGGATATATTCAACACTGAAGGCCCTTCACTGGAGAAGACCCAGATTGATTTATGGCTGCAATATCTTCAGGAAGAACTTGCTTCAGAAGTAACTCTCATGCAGGAAAAGGCGATGATTAAGAACTGGGGAGTCTCGCACTCTGATGCATTCAAGACAACGTTCAGTAACTCATTAACGCCCCTTCAGAACGGCAAGGCATACACCGGTATTTCAAGCTCTAATACTGACAGCCAGGTTGATTCAGATTTCCCGAATTACACAGGCATTAACGTAATGAGCACTGAAGAAGCCAGGTTAATCAAGAGATGGCGTGAAATGGCAAACGCTCACATGCTTTCAATGAACGCTATAGGGAAACGCTATGACACCGAAAAAAGTGTTATGGATGCCTTTTTCAACGAGATATTCAGGGATCCTTCAAATAACAGCATAAATTTCATGAGCACTGCTACGTCTCAGATTACGTCAGGAATGATGTGGGCAGTTATGGACGGCAGCCCCCAATATCCGTTTACTTCGCTTATGCCGAAAGCTGCGACTTTATGGGCGAAGCTTCAGGCTGAAAAGGCAATCAGCAGCATTACGAAAAAGGCAAGTATCCTCGATGATGTCCCGGATACCGGCCAGACCAAGATGCTCCAGATAGTCGGAGGAATGACTGACAACATGGCAACTTTGATAGATCGCAATGATGATGCCTTCGGGAAATTTCTTGATATACGTTCAGCAACAGAGCAAAGAGAACGGGCACGCACTCAGGCAATACAGACTAACATGGTTGAGATTTCCAAGAAAGCAGCCGGCACAAAATCTTCAGGCAAAAGCTATAATCTCGGCTTTTAGAGGTGAGTCATAATGCGCAAATTAATTCACATGTCGTTGATTATTATTATTACAGTTATGGCAGCGTTATTCTTATTTGCACCTGCTAAGACTTATTCTGTCAATAAGAAACTGCCCTTTAAGGCCAAGAAGTATTGCATGACAGCTATATTGGCTCAACCACTGAGAGCCGCACTTGATGCTACTAAGATAGGCAAGATAATCCCGTTATATTGCAGCTGCGGAAAAAGCTCGAACACCGTTGACTCGTCCCTTACATGGATGAATGAGAAGGGAACGTTCAACATAGCGATGAATTCTAAGACCCAGTCTGAACTTGAGAAAAAGCTCAAAGATGAAGTCTTGCCAAAGCTGAAAGAAGCAGTAAAACAGCAGCAGCCCATGATAAAGACGGCAACCCCTGAGGATGTCGACAAGCTCATGACCGTGTTCAGGACCTTACGGAGCACCCTGACGACTGCAAACGCGTTATCATATGCTTCAAATTATGACAGCAGTTTCTCAAAGCGTTTTCCGGAATATACGGCAGCATATACGAATATGTCTGACGTTGAGAAGAATCTTGTTGATCAATGGCGCAAAGTCATGGACGCATTGATGAAGAGCATGAACGTACTTGGCAAGAACTTTGACGAAGAACAAAAACTCCGCGACAATATAGTTACAGAAATGCTGAAAACCTATACCGGTGCCGTGCAATATGCCCAGACCCATTTAGCCCAGTTAGTAGGAATGCAGGCAGCTC
>JAFSQO010000459.1 GCA_017446645.1 Synergistaceae bacterium
ACCTGGCCGTCTGGATTATTGACGCACCTGGAAATCTGGACGGTCTGCTGTTCGTAATTCACTGTGATTTGTCTTTCGCGTTCAACTATTTCAAGCTGCCTGCATTTTTTCTCGGCGCACCTGCTCACAAGAATATGTGCAATGACTCCGTTCTCGAAAGTTATTTGGGCATCAGCAATATCTTCGTGTTCACTGAAGACGCATGAACCTGTTGCAGCTATCTTTGCAATCGGAGAAGGCACGAGCGACATGACTATATCTATATCATGAATCATTAAGTCAAGGACTACACCAACGTCGTTAATTCTGGGACTGAAGGGGCCTACTCTTCTTGAGTCTAAATAAACCGGCTGAGGGTGAATTTGTGAAATATATCTTATTGCGCTGTTGAATCTTTCGATATGTCCGACCTGAAGGACTAAATTTTTTCGCGAGGCAATCTCTAATAATTCTCCTGCTTCTTCGGGTCTCATAGTGACGGGTTTTTCGACTAAGACATGAATTCCTGCTTCGAGTGCTTTCTTTGCGATTTCATAATGTTGGCTTGTTGGGACAACTACAGACAAGGCATCGACTGATTTACGTGATATTAACTCTTCAAATGAGTTATATGCCGGGACTCCTAGATGTTCGCCGATAAATCTGGCACGTTCTAAATCACAATCTGCTACTCCTACAAGATGGGCATCAAGAAGTTCTGTGTATATTCTTGCATGATGCTGGCCAAGATGCCCTACACCTATAACGCCAACTCGTTCACTCATGATAAAAGAATCCTTCTCCCTTATGTTATGCGCTAATATGCTGTTCGTTCAATTCAACGCTATAAATCTTATCACCTGGCAATAAAAATTTATGGCATAATATATAAAATTTCTCAGGAGGTAATATTATCATGATTAAGCAGGAATTGCTTGACGAAGTCAAAAAATTAATCGCAGCACCCATGTGCAACCCGGAACTCAAGGCCAAGGCAGAGGCTTATCTTAAGGCTCAGGACAAGGCAAGCGCGGACGAACTCATAAAGGCCCTTGAAGCTAACGTAAGCTCAATTGAAGAGACATTAGGTTTTGCGGAGTCTGACATGGGCAAAAAAGTTTTCGGTGAGCAGAAGGCAGCAGAGATGGCAGAATTATGCAAAAAGAGAAAAGCAGAGGGCGAGAAGTTCTGCATATGTCCGGCGTGTCAGGCAGGTGCCAAAATTTACGCTGGTAAAGAAAATCTTGCATAATAGTCAACGCGATTAAATTTTTATGACTCTGTCTTTAACTGGCAGGGTCATTTTTCATATTGTTGCAGGTAAAATGAATCATATTATAATCTAGCAAAAATTTTCATCTCAACTTAACAGGAGGCAAAATGTTTTTAAGCAGCATCAAAAAATTTTTAGGACTTGACCCAAATGAAAGGGCACTGAATAAATATTCGGGGCTTGTAGAAATTATTAACTCATACTCTGAAAGCATACACGCAAAATCAGACGATGAAATTAAATCGCGTTTTCAGGAATTAAAATCACAGGCTCAGGAAAATCCTGACTCACTCGATGACTTGCTGCCCGAAGTCTTTGCTATTGTCCGCGAGGTTTCTGACAGAACTATAGGGCTTAGGCATTATGACGTGCAGTTAATCGGCGGAATGGCTCTTCACGACGGCAGAATAGCAGAGATGAAGACGGGCGAAGGCAAAACCCTCGTTGCTACCCTTGCAGTAGTCTTGAACGCAATGAAGGGCGAAGGTGTTCACCTTGTTACGGTCAATGATTATCTTGCTGGCCGTGACGCTGGTTGGATGCAGCCAATCTACAACTTTCTTGGCCTGACTGTCGGAGTGATTTATCCCTATATGCCCGAAGACGAGAGAATCCATGCTTACAACTGCGACATAACTTACGGGACTAACTCAGAATTCGGCTTTGATTATCTGCGCGACAACATGGCCATGAGATTAGGCGATAAAGTCCAGAGGGGTCATGCATTCTGTATCGTTGACGAGGTTGACTCAATTTTGATTGACGAGGCAAGGACTCCCCTGATAATTTCCGGAGCTTCTGATGATGATACAGGACTCTACGTGAAGGCAGACAACGCAGCAAGAATCTTGAAAGAAGGCAGCGACTACGAAAAGGACGAGAAGGAACGCAGCATTTCACTCACTGAAGCAGGTATCCAGAAGTGCGAGGAATATCTCAAAATGCCCGGCCTGTTCTCAGAAATGGAGCACTCAGACCTGGCTCACAGGATCATTCAGGCATTGAAGGCTCACACACTTTACAAGAAAGATATAGATTATGTAGTAAAAGACGGCGAAATAATTATCGTTGACGAGTTCACAGGACGCTTGATGATTGGACGCAGATATTCAGAAGGACTTCATCAGGCAATCGAAGCAAAGGAACGAGTCAAAATCGGACGTGAAAGTCAGACACTGGCGACGATAACCCTGCAAAATTACTTCAGAATGTATCGAAAGCTTGCAGGCATGACAGGTACAGCTGCAACTGAAGCCGAAGAGTTCAAGGAGATTTACGGATTAATCGTCATCACAATCCCGACTCACAAAGAAATGATCAGAGTTGATTACCCTGATGCAATCTTCGCAACAGAACACGAGAAATTCAAAGCCGTTACTGACGAAGTAGAAGACTGCTACAATCGCGGTCAGCCCGTCTTAGTGGGAACTACTTCAATCGAGAATTCAGAAAAGGTCAGCAAGTTACTCAAGGCCCGCAAAATTCCTCATCATGTCCTGAACGCAAAATATCACGAGAAGGAAGCCTATATAGTCGCTCAGGCAGGCCGGGAGAAGGCAGTCACAGTAGCTACTAATATGGCAGGACGAGGCACTGATATAATGCTGGGCGGTAATCCTGAATTTTTGGCCCGCGAAAAGGTCAGCAAGTCAGATAATCCTGAAGATACAAATCTTTACGAGAAATATTTGCAGGAGTTCTCGGAAAAGTGCAAAGCCGAACATGACAGAGTCGTAGAATTAGGAGGACTCGCAATAGTCGGCACAGAAAGACACGAGTCAAGGCGCATAGACAACCA
>JAFSQO010000051.1 GCA_017446645.1 Synergistaceae bacterium
TATCGCCAATTCTACCAGATTGACGCAGAATGTCTGGGCATTGCCGGGGCATCTGCTGACGTTGATATAATTTCTCTCTCAATCGAATTATTCAGGAGGCTTGGCCTTAAAAATCTCGAAGTCGTTATTAATTCCGTAGGCTGTGAGAAGTGCAGGCCCGTTTACAGGGAGAAGCTAATCGAGTACTTTAACGCCCATAGAGACTCATTATGCGAGACTTGTATAGCCAGACTTGACAGGAACCCCTTGCGCATACTTGACTGCAAAAATGAATCATGCGGACATGTTGCCGACGATGCTCCGGACATATATGACTCGTTATGCGATGAGTGCCGCGAACACTTTGCCCAGGTCAGGGCGGGACTTGAGAGACTTGGCTTTGCCTATACGATTAACAAGAGGCTTGTGAGGGGGCTTGATTATTACACTAAGACGGCCTACGAGATTCTTTCAGGTGATTTAGGCTCACAGAATGCAGTTGCAGGAGGGGGACGCTACGACAATCTTGCAAGTGCTATATCAAGCTCTAAGATACCCGGTGTCGGGTTTGCCTGCGGTCTTGACAGGGTAATGCTTGTATTGCAGGAAGAGGGCTGCTCATTCGGTCAGGCTCCTGAAGTCAAAGTGTATGCTGCTGCCCTTGACGATGCCTCAAGGGGAAGTGTTCAGGCTTTGATTTACGAGCTTAGAAAGAACAACATATCATGCGAGTATGACTTGACTGGGAGCAGGAGCTTCAAGGCCCAGATGAAGGCTGCGGGGTCATGTAAGTTTGCGTGCATAATCGGCCCTGACGAGATAAAGAATAACGTTGTCGCTGTTAAGGACTTAGTGAACGGCTTGCAGGAAAGCGTTGCATTTAGTGAAGTCGTGAATTACATAAAATCGCGCTAAAATAAATCCCCTAGTCATGAAGTTACGGCTAGGGGGAAAACTTACTGATTTATCATGTCTTCGATAAACGGCGGTAAATCAAAGGCGTTCTTGTGAATCTGACTCGTGTAATATCTCGTGTTATTAACTTTACGAACTGGCTTTGCAGGGTCATTGTCTTCACTGTCACTGTTCGAGGCTATCCCGTAGGTCCACATTCCTGAAGGGTAAGTCGGGACAACTCCCCAGTATAATTTCACGAGGGGGAAGACCTTTCGCATTTCGTTGATTGCCTGAACCATTAAGTCCTTGTCAGTGAAGGGCGATTCTGTTAGCTCGCTCATCATTGCGCCGGCATTCATGACACGTTTAACGTTACTGTAAAAGCCTGACTGAAACAAGCCTGCTGCAAAATCTACGGGGTCAGTGCTGTCGATTATAATCACGTCATAGCGTTCTGGGGTCTCGCTGATGTACTTTAATGCGTCAATGCACTTAACATCAGCCCTCTCATCACTGAATGAACAGCCAGCAAACGGTAAGTACTTCTTGCTGCACTCGATTACCCTCTCGTCAATGTCTATCAGGGTACACTTTTTGACGCAATCATGCTTTAAGACCTCGCGCATTATTGCACCGTCTCCGCCGCCGATTATTAACACCTGCTCAGGGTTCTTGTGAGCACATAAAGGCACATGAGCCATCATCTCCGAGTAAGTGAACTCATCGCGTTCTGTCAGCTGGTAGGCTCCGTCAAGCATCAGAGTCCGCCCGTATTCGTAGGTGTCTGCGATCAATAACTCCTGATACTGGGTCTTCTCTGAGTGCAGGAACTCTTTGATCTTCAACGAGAGCACTAAATTATCCGTGCTGTATTCGTTCAGCCATAAATCATTATTTCTCTTGGGTCTGGTTACGTAGCTGGTCATGCCATTGCCTCGCCCAGGTTCACGCCTAACTCAAAGCATTTATTCAGGTCTTCAGGAGTTGGCGATGCGTAGACTTCGACTTCAGGGTTTATCCTGTCGAGCTTGCTCTTCTCTGCATAAGCCTGTAAAGCCGTCAATGCTCCCTTGCTCCATGAGTAACTGCCTGCGATGCCTAAAAATTTATTCTTGGGCATACGATTCAGCAATTTCGAGCATAATGCTTCCATAGGCGGGAATAATTGGGCGTTGTAAGTACATGCCAGCAATGCGAAAGCCCTGAACTTCCAGATGTCACGCAATATAATCGAAGTATCTGCGCGTGATACGTCATATAGTCTTACGTCCTTGATATTTGCCCCTGCCAGACCTGAACAAACTGCTTCGGCCATGTGTCTGGTATTTCCGTACATTGAGCCGTAAACTACGACAGCTCCGTCATCTCCTTCGTATTTGCTCCATTTGTCATAGAGTGAGATTACCTGCTTTATGTCGTGCCTGAATAAAGTTCCGTGAGAGGGGAAAATATTGGCAATTTCAAGTGTTCCCAGCTTCTTTAATGCTCCCTGAACCATGTTGGAGTACTTTGCTACGATACATGCATAATATCTCAGCATTTCGTCTTCCCAGCGTGATCTGACTTTCTCATCATCGAAGATTCCGCCCTCGTGAGCACCGAAGCCTCCGAACGAGTCATTAGAGAATAATACCCCGGTTGAAGCGTCAAAAGTTACCATGCTTTCAGGCCAATGCAGCATAGGCACAGTAAAGAACTTCAGGATATGACCGCCGAGATCCAAAGTATCGCCGTCTTTGACTGTGAGGACATCTTCTTCAATACCGTGATAGCCTTTCAACATGGGAACTGTCTTAGCGTTTCCGATAAATTTAAGGGCAGGCCACTTAGTTTTTAACTGCGCGATTAATCCTGCGTGGTCTGGTTCCATGTGGTTGACGACAAGATAATTTAATGGCTTATCATCAAGTGCCTGAACGAGCTTGTTAATATATTCGTCAAGAAATGGGCCTTTGACCGTGTCAATTGCTGCAGTAGCGTTAAGTCCCGTTACTACATAGGCGTTATATGCAACTCCCTGCGGAAGAGTCCAGAGTGACTCGAACAAATCAGTCTCGTAGTCATTAACTCCAACCCAGAAAGTATCTTTATTAGCTTGAATTGGTTTGTGCATGAAATTTCCTCCTGATTAAATAATATTTATATGATTTTATCGCACTTTTCGTTTAACACGCAATTTTTGCAGTCAGGTTTCCTTGAATGACATATAGCTCTTCCGTGAGAGATTATATTCACGTGGCCCCCCAGAAATCTTGACGCAGGTATTACGCCCTCAAGGTAATGCGAAATCTCTTCGGGGGAAAGTTTTTTCTCGGCAATCCCAAATCTTTTAGTGACCCTTTCAATATGAGTATCAACAGGGAATGCAGGCAGCTTGAAGTCAAACAGAACAACACACGCCGCAGTTTTTGCTCCTACTCCGGGTAAATCGAGCAGGTATTTTCGCATGTCGTCAGGGTTATATTTTGCCAGCTGCTTTATCGAGTACTCGTGAAAATCGCTGTGAATTATCCGCAATATCTCGATTATGCGCTGTGATTTGGTGTTAGCAAGTCCCGCGGTTCTGATTGAGTTTGCAAGCTCATCTGCTCCGGCATTAGCTACACTCTGCCAGTCAGGATAATGAGCTTTGAGATTATTGAAGGCTGCATCACGATTTCTGTCGTTCGTGTTCTGAGACAGGACAGTCATAATTAACCCGTCCAAAGGCTCATCGTGGCCAAGTTCAGGCGATTTTGCTTCGTTGTGATAGACTTTCTCAAGTTCGTCTAACATGTAGAATATTTTACTGCTCATTTATTACTTTCTTGACGCGCTTTTTTCTGGTGTCACGTCCAAATTTTTTTTCAAGCCTTATGCTGTCCGATAACATTTTGCGTAATCTGGCCCTCACCATTCCGTGAACTGTGTTTTCTGAGTATGAGCCGTTTTTCTTCTGGCGGCCTGCTTTGACTCCGGTCAATAACTCTATGCCTTCATCGATATTTTTCACTGACCAGATTGCGAATTTATTTTCACGGACTGCGTTAATTACTTCTGAGTTCAGCATTAGATGACGGGTATTTGCTTCAGGGATCATTACGCCCTGAGTTCCGGTTAAACCTGCGAGCTTGCAATATTCGTAAAAGCCCTCGATCTTCTCATTCACTCCGCCTATTGCCTGGACGTTGCCAAACTGGTCGACTGAACCTGTAACTGCAATGTCCTGCCTCAATGCCAACCCGGACAAAGCAGACAAGATACAATAAAGCTCTGTTGAAGATGCACTGTCGCCTTCAATGCCTGAATAATTCTGCTCGAAAGTAATATGCGCGCTGAGACTTAACGGCATATCCTGAGCGTATTTGCGTCCAAGATAGCTGGACAAAATCATAACGCCCTTGTTGTGAATAGGCCCTGTCATTCGGACCTCGCGCTCGATGTTTACGACACCTTCCTGCCCCATGAAGACGTTCGCTGTAATCCTTGAAGGATGCCCAAACATGTAATCATTCAGGTCAATGACGCTTAAGCCGTTAATCTGGCCGACTTTAGAACCTGAAGTTTCAAGGGTTATTATTCCGTCAGTGAATGCCCTGAGCAATTTATCATGATACAAGCCTGACCTGTAATTCTTGTGTGTTATAGCTTTAATGACATCTTCACCGGAGACTATATCACTTTTTGACCATGCATTGGACTCAAGCAACAATTCGCGGAGCTTTCCGACATCGACTGCCAATAAATTCTGGTCCTCTGCTTCACGGCTTGACCACTCTATAATTTCTGAGAGGGCACTGGCATTAAAGGGCTTCAGGCTCTCACGATTGATTACTTCTGCAACAAATCTTGCCATGCGCTTTTCATTGCCTGAAGTGCGGGGCATGTCCACGTCAAAACTTGCCTTAATCTTGAATATCTTCGCGAACTCTGCATCATAATACTGCAATAACTCATAAATATATGGCGTCCCAGTCATGATTACTTTAACGTTTATTTTTATGGGAGCAGGTCTCAGTGATGCAACAGGCAACGCACCGTACTGTTCGCCTAAATTTTCGATTGAAGCCTCACCAGTCCTGAATATGCGCTTGATTGCCTCCCATGACATGAAGTTCATAAGGACCTTTTCAGCGTCAAGAACAAGAAAGCCTCCGTTAGCCTTGTGAAAAGCTCCGGGTAAAATCCGCCTGAAGTCAGTATACAGATAACCTTGATGGCTCTCGTATTCGACACGGCCTGACAAATTATAGTAAGTCGGGTTAGTTTCCCAGATTACAGGCGCGCCTTTAGACGGGTCATTGCTGACGAATAAATTTGCCTGATAGCGGGTGAAATCTACTTCTGCATTGTCCTCACGTGCTGCTGTAACAAATGCGCCAAAATTTTCGATAACGTCATCTGCAAGTTTAGCAAACCAGTTTAATAACGGCTCATTATCACTATATTTCTCGCGTAATTCATTCAGTGACGGGGTTATAGCAGTCCTGCATATTTCGGCTTCGAGCTTGCTCAGGGTTTCCTTCAGGGCTTTTTCCATGTCACGAATTTCACGCATTCCCACCAGGGTGCGCTGTGAGATTTTCTCGCTGGCTGTCTGAAATTTCTTTTGCTTCTTATCATCTAAAGCTTCGTATTCTTCGGGCTTCATTTCACGAATTATTTTCTTGCCGTCCTCGTCCTTGTCTTCGATTAACGGCACGTTTATAAATCCCTGGGGAGTGCGCTTCAACGAGAATTTTTCTTTTGCTGCTTTAGCCTTGAGCTTGTCCATAATTGCTCCGGCTTTTTCCTGAAATGCCTTGATATGTCCTGCTTTAGCGTCTTCGTACTGGCTTTGCTCGAATGCTTTGCTTATTGCAGTCTTTAAATCCTTCAGCAACTCTTCAAGATCATCAGCTAATCTTTTGCCCTGACCAGCTTTGACGGAAATCGCAAGGGGTTCGCCGGGCTTCTCGAAATTATAGAGATACAGCCAATCATCAGGAGCAGGGAGGACTTGGGCAAGGGAACGTAGCCGCTCCAATGCGTAACTTGTCCTGCCGCTTCCGGGTTGGCCTACCAAAAAAATATTGTAGCCGTCACCATTGACTGACAGACCGAACTCCATTGCTTCGACAGCTCTCTGCTGGCCTGGTAATTCGGGCTTTCGGGTGCGGGTTAATGCTATATCTTCTGTAGTATTAATCTTCCAGCTCTCAGGAGACTTTACTTTCCGGAGCTTTTCAGGTTCTAATCTGGTATTCATGTAAATTCACTCACTTATTCACTCAAACATTTATGCGCTGCTAATGCCTCGATTATTGCAGCATCGTCATTTTCTGAAAATAATATCCTGCTCATATTCTCGTATTCTTCATAACCTCCCAAGGCATCAATAACATCAAGCATGTACTCGCGTTCCTGAGCATCAAAACGGTTTGAAAGCAGACCAAATAAAATTACTCCGCGCGTAAAGAAATCGCGAAACTGTTCTGAAATCGAGAGTATATCATAATATATCAACGCAAAATTGAATGCCCTGTAGACTTCCGGACCTTCATTATCATCTGGCTCAGGGTTATAGCCAAGCATGTAAAACGGGATTTCGGGCGAGAGTATCAACGCATCCCAAAACATACTGGCACATACCTTTCTTTTTTTAGGACTGTCAGGTGAAAGCATAAAAGCTGCAATCAGCCTTGCATATGCCCATGCCGGTATATGTTCGCTCTCTTTCATGCTTTCAGTCAATATTCTCTGCCATTCACGACGCTCGATTAACAGCCTGTAATATATGGTCTTCGTGCCGTTGTCCTCTTCAAGGTCGGAGTACATTTCTTTGGGAGCTGCAAGAATTTTCTCACACGCCTCAAGAGCCTCGTCATAGCGTCCAAGTGAATATAACGTGAGTTCCAGACGCTTATAAATTAATAGCTCAACAAGATAGCTGTCAGGGTCACGATTTTTACTCACGCTTCGCAATGCATGTTCAAGAATTTCTGCGCGTTTGGCATCCTGATTAGTGTTATCGGCCTTGATTATCAACGCTTCGGGCTGGTCAGGGTCAATCTCCAGAACCTGCTCAACGATGGCTAAAGTTCTGGCTTCACTCTCGGAATTCATGGCCATAATCAGCAATTTATCTATACGTGCCTGATTATTCATGTCTAGTCTACGTCCCATTGTCCGCGATTCCTGTTATTATTATTATTATCAGGAGTGTTATTGTTGCCTCCATTACCGCCGGAATTATCACGCAATGATGTTACGTTGCCTCCATTTCCGCCTCCGCTGTCCCTGTAGTTTCGCAATTTCCGTAAGATCAAACGGCCGGTCCAGATATAGCCCCATTGACGCGCCAAGTCAGCTGCCTCCAAAGGTTCATCATAGAAATATACGTTGTATTTCCGTAATTCATCGATTATGAAGCCCCGCCATCTCATCAACATTTGCCAGACGTATTCGCCGTTGTGGGGTTCGAGCTTTATCCAGCGGTTGCCTAACCAGACCCACATTGCAGGGCTTGAAGTGTGCCAGGCTGCTATGGTGTTAATGCCCTCATCATAGAGCCAGCCCATGCGGTTCACTCTTGAATTACGAATTCGCGAATATTCAGGCCAATGCAGAAATCCGCCATAAAACGGCACTGAGGCAACACGCACCAAACCCGGAACGCTTGAGGGTATGACTGAGCCGACAAGTACATTCGTGGGTCTTATTGCTCCGTCATAATTTAACTGTCCGTAGACCCAGCGATTTTCGGCAACCTGAGCCACCGGGAAGCCGTCAAATGTCACGTACCAGCCTGCGGGTAAGTTCATAGGCCGGTATATCTCGAAGTTCATTGCGTAGGCTTGCTGATAGGCGTGCATCACGGGAAACTGGTATGCTTCACAGCTTACACATGCACATAATACTATTATTAGCGTCAGGATATATTTTTTCATGTTAGTTAAAATAATTCTGCTCCCTGAAATTTTTATTACTTTTAATTCATATCATACATTATAACGCAATTTCTGAATTTATCGCTCAAGTTCCCGCGCCTTGTCGAATAAGTGCTTTAATCTTCGTGCTGTCGGAGGGTGTGAATTAAAGCCATTCGGGGTAGTTACTACTTTGTTGTCAGCAAGAGCCTTCATCGCCCTGTATAACCCGTATGAGCTGTAGCCTGCCTTCACGAGTAATTCTGAGCCGTAATCATCTGCTTCAACTTCCTGACCTCGTGAAAAGCCGCTTTCTGCCAAGTTCGCCCCTAAACTGCCGACTACCCTTGCTGCTGCGCCTGCGTTGCCCTTGATTGCCCCCAGTAAGCCGCCAAGTACTGCCCAACCTAAGCCCCTGCCTACGCTCCTGCCGTAATGACCAAGTCTGACATGGCCGATTTCGTGAGCTAAGACTCCTGCTATCTGCTCTTCTGTGTTCAGGATTTGCATAAGACCTCGTGTGACGTGAACGCTGAACTTGTTGCCAGACTTGAACTTCACCCAGGCATTTGCTGCTTTCTCACGCTCGAAGTTTATCGAGACTACCGGGAACTCATCGGCTTCGGCTATTCTCTTCCAGGCTGAAATTACGTCACGTTCTGTGATTGCCGCATTAGAACATGAACTAAAGATTAACGCAAATATTACAGTCAATAATATTTTTCTTGTCATGGTTAAAAAGTTAGTGAATAGCAGATAGTATTTTTATATTCACTATCCGCTAATCACTGATTTATACTCTCTTTAAAGTGGAGTTACTCCCAGAACTATGCAGGCTACGATTGACAAGATACTAATTCCCCAAATCCAGGGCAGTGAGTACTTGATGTGTTCGCCTACATCGATCTCCAGCAAGCCGAGACCAAGATATGCTGCAGGGCTTAACGGTGAGATCATGACTCCTACGTTTTCTGCAACGAGCAAGACACACGCTACGTCCATAGGGTTCACTCCGAACTGTGAGGCAATGCCTACAACGACGGGTAATAATCCAAAGTAGAAGCTGTCAGTTCCTAAGCACATGATTAACGGGACTGCGAAACATGCAACGATGAAATGCGTATAGCGTCCCAGATCCGGCGGAATTACTGTTACTACTGCACTTGCCATAGCGTTTAACATTCCTGTACCTGATAAGACTCCTGTGAAGATACCTGCTGCAAAGAGCGTTACAACCATTGACATTGCTGCAACACCGTAATTCTTGAGCTTTGCATTCTGTTCCTTCAGGGCCTTGATGTTCAACGGCAACGAGACCGCAAGGGCAAGCATGAAGACGTAAGCAGGGTTGAAGCTGCCGAACATGAGGGCTGCGACTACTGCTACTACAAGAATAAAGTTGAAGTACTGAAGCCATGACGGTACAACGGACTTCTTTTCTTCTGACTTGGCCTCTTCGACTGCGCCTTCATCTGCTGTAAGTCCGAGTTTTGCAATTCTGCGCTTCTGAATGCCACTGAGAATAAATGCTACTGCGAAAGTGATTACAAGCATAGCACCCTGAACAGGCAGTAATCTGTGCCATAAAATATTCGGGTCCGTCTCAAGAACTGTAGCTGCTCTTATCGTTGGACCTCCCCAAGGGCAGACGTTCATAACTCCGATAGCTACACATATCAAGAGCATTAACGCGCGATTATCCATTTTGAGCTTCTTAAACATTGGGAGCATTGCAGTAATCGTGATGATGAAAGTCGTTGCTCCTGAGCCGTCAAGGTGTCCTATGATGCCTACAGCTGCTGTAGCGAGCATTACAAGCGTTACATTTGTGCCTGCCTTCTTGATTAAGAAGTTGACGATTGGGTCAAAAACTCCCTGCTCACTCATCAATGAGAAGAACGAAATCGAGAAGACAAAGAGCGATACAGTTGAGACCATCTTAGAAATTCCAGACGCGGCAAATTTATTCACTGCTAACGGGTCAAAACCTGCAATTAAAGCTGCAATAGTGGGCAGTAAGATAAATGCAATCGGAGGGATAACGATTTTGCGGATTAAGCATATTATAAGGACGAGAACCATCACAAAGCCTATTATTGCAAGTTTCGGAGACGGAGCAGCAGCAGGCTTCTTCGCTTTAGAATCTTTTGCAGGCTTTAACATGTCCGTAAAAGTTTTATACTCGTCAGCCAAAATTTTGCTGTACTCGGCAGATTTTGCAAAGCCGGGACGTTCGTCATAACCTCCCTGCTGGAGGAAATCTTTCCATGACTGAGAAGCCGCAACTTTCTCTATTAATTCTTCAAGAGCGTCAATTGCTTCCTGGGGAGTTCCCTTGCGTGCAAAAATTCCGCGTTCAGAGCCTAAGAATGCGTTAATACCTAAATCCTTCGCGCACTCTATGTGAGGGTATCTGTTCATGCGTTTTTCAGCAAGGACTAATAACGGGATAATCTCTCCTGCTTCGATCTGGGGCGTAATTTCCTGAGTACCAGTTACCATTAAGTCAATCTGGCCTTCGATTAATGCCTTTGTCATGCCTCCGCCGGTCGGGTAAGAGACTTCAAGGATATTAAGTCCTTCTGTTGCCTGCTGGAACGATAAGCCGTCAACGCCGATTCTGGTAAGCATTCCTATACTTATGCTGAACGGGTGGGCTTTAACGTAATCGCGTAATTCAGTGAATGTGCTGTAGCCGCGTTCTGCCATAGCTTTTCGTGAGGTAGCAATAACGTCAATTGCATGGACGAGTCTTGCAACGGGGACAAATTCATCAAGCATCTTGAATTTCATTTCGCCTAAGACATCCTGAATCAACAAGCTCTGAGTTCCAAGCATGAAAGTATAGCCGTCCGCGGGCTGTTCACGGGTATAAGCTGCACCGTTTGAACCATTGCCGCCGGTTACGTTCACTACATTGACCTCAATACCTTCTTCTTTGAGACCTGCAGCAAGTGCCCGAAGAGTCAAGTCTGCTCCTCCGCCTTCTCCCCAAGGACATACGATGGTGATCGGCTTAGTAAACGTGAAGTCAGCTGCGAAAACTGAACCTGCACACAAAGCAATGATTAATAATGCGTAAACTAATCTTTTCACGTGCGATTTACCTCCTTAATAAAAAATTATTTGGGTGTGAATATTATAGCGAATTCATGCGTGATATACTATTCAGCAAAAATTTTTTTTCGAGGAGTGAATTATTTTGAGCAAAAAATTACGCGTTGGAGTTCTGGGTGCAACGGGAATGGTTGGGCAGAGATTCATCCAGATATTACACAATCACCCATGGTTTGACGTTCAGGTTATCGCTGCTTCACCTGCTAACAAAGGCAAGACTTATGAAGAGGCCATGACGGGACGATGGCTGCTTGATGAGGCAATTCCTGCTGAAATCGGCAAGATGACCCTTGATGACGTTAATGACGTAAAAGCAATTGCTGACAAAGTAGATTTCGTGTTCAGCGCAGTAAACATGACTAAGGACGAAATTAAAGCAATCGAAGAAGAGTACGCTAAATCAGAAACCCCTGTAGTCTCGAATAACAGCGCACACCGTTGGACGCCTGACGTACCTATGATAATTCCTGAAATAAATGCAGCTCATGCAAAAGTCATCGAGTTCCAAAAAAAGAGATTAGGGACATCAAGAGGCTTCATAGCAGTCAAGCCGAATTGTTCATTGCAGTCATACGTACCGGCTTTTGCAGCATGGTCAGAGTATCAGCCTTACGAGGCAATCGTTACGACCTATCAGGCAATCTCCGGGGCAGGCAAGAATTTCACAACTTGGCCGGAAATGGTAGGCAACGTAATTCCCTACATTGGCGGCGAAGAAGAGAAGAGCGAGCGTGAACCCTTGCGCATTTTCGGGAAAGTCGAGGGCGGAGTAATCGTCCCTGCAAGTGAATCTGACCTGAAGATTTCTGCTCAGTGTATCAGAATTCCTGTTTTGTATGGACATACTGCAGCAGCGTTCGTTAAGTTCAGGAAGGCTCCGGGCAGCAAAGAGGAGTTAATCAGCAAATTAAACTCATTCACAAGTGTAGCTCAGGAACTCAAGCTCCCGACAGCACCTGCTCAGTTCATCAAGTACATGGAAGAAGACAACAGGCCGCAGGTAAAACTTGACGTTAATTACGAGAACGGAATGGGCGTTACAATCGGCAGAGTCAGACCTGACACCATTTATGATTGGAAGTTCGTAGGTCTCTCTCATAATACTCTCAGAGGCGCAGCAGGCGGTGCAGTTGAATGCGCTGAATTATTAACTGCCCAGAAATACATCGAGGCCAAGTAAATCATGATAAACATTGCAATCTTAGGCTTAGGCACGGTCGGAGGCGGAGTAGATGAAGTCATTGGGAAAAATCACTCAGAGATAAAGCACTTACTCGGCGAAGAGCTTAACGTGAAGTATATCCTTGACATTCGCGATTTTCCTGACCGCAAAAACGTAGTTCGCGATATAAATATTCTCGTCAATGACCCTGACGTTAAAGTAATCTGCGAAACTATGGGAGGCAA
>JAFSQO010000460.1 GCA_017446645.1 Synergistaceae bacterium
AATTTCTGGCAGTTAGGAACATGAGGCAGCAGATAGTTATGAACGTCAACTATGTAGTCTTCGAGTTTGCGCTTTGCCCTTACGAAAGGGATACCGTCCTGTTCGAGACTCTTTAGCGAATCTTGGGGCACTAAATCAGGAATTGCGTCAATGTTCTTCAGGTCTGAGTTCATTTCTGTGAAGATGTCCCTGAAGTTTCTCTGAATCTTTGTCCTGAGCCTGCACAAATGTCTGACTATGCGGGCTTCTTTGTCCTGATTCATCTCTTCATAGACGCTTCTGTAGAACTGGGGATTCATGTTTTCGATTTGGCCGACCCCGAAATGTTTGTCATCAATGCCGATTAGATATGCAATTCTTGAAACTATGTCTCGTTTTGAACGCGGTGCGTCACCTGATGATTGTAAAGGCTTGAACGTGTTGGCAGGTAAATTTTCAGAGAAATTCTGCAATGATGCCCTTTTATCATCGTCTAATAAACTGCCTATGGAAAAATCACTCATAATGCGTTGAACAACTCCTTAAATAATAATGTTAAATTTTACTACAATGAACGCCAGCTCTTGAAACCCTGACCTAAAACTTCTGAAGCGTCACTTATCGAGACAAATGCATGTTGGTCATGTTCTTTCAGGAAACGCTTTAACAGCACAACATGTCTTGGTTCCAGCAGGGTCAACAGAACCGGCCTCACCTGTCCAGTGTAACCGCCCCTGCCTTCGAGTCTCGTTACTCCCTTGCCGTAAGAGTTTATGAATTTGCTTACTTCGTCAGGAATATTTGTGATTATAATTGCCTGTTTGCGTCTGTCAAAGCTCCTTGATACGTTATCAACAGTTATGCCGTTCACATAGAGTCCTACAGTTCCGTAAACGACCGCTTCAAGACCAACGACTCCGATTGAGAGTGCAAGGATAAAGAAATTCACGAATATCGAGAATCTGCCGACTTCAATTCCATAACGCCGTCTCATTGCTGCTGCAACAATGTCCGTGCCTCCGCCGGAGCCTCCTACGTTGAACATCAGGCCCCCTGCAGAACCCTTCAGAAGTCCTACGATTACAGTTGCCATGAATTTGTCATCAGGCAGCGGAAGAGGGTACTCTGCAAAAATTGATAACGCTATGGAAAAAGTCGTTATTGCGGTTACTGTCAACGCGAGAAATCTGACATTCAGGTCTTTATACGCCCAGAGCAGCAGCAAAATATTTCCGGTCAAGATTACCCAGTTAGGCGAGATTCCAAACATGTAATTAGTCAGAACCGCAATACCTGAAACGCCCAAATCCGGAAACTTGTAATGCAGGGTGAAATAATTCACTGCGAATGCCTGAAGGGAACTTGCAAAGATAATCACAGCTACGGCTTTCCAGTCATCTTTGACGGTTTTAACGATGTGCGCTAATAGTGAACGTAAAAAATTTTTTATAGTAAATTCCTCCTTTAATTTATGCTTCATACAATTTTACAATAGATAATAAGATAATGAATTCTAAAGCTGTGAAAAATATTAATTATCGGGTAAGATATTCTCATGAAAAAATTATCGTTCTTGCTCAATGAGTCAACAAATCCTGCGTATAATCTTGCCCTTGAGGAAGTCCTGTGCGACTCAGGGCGTGAGGTCTTCATGCTCTGGCGTAACGAGCCGTCAGTAATTCTTGGCCGCTTTAATGACGTGAATC
>JAFSQO010000461.1 GCA_017446645.1 Synergistaceae bacterium
CGCTCAGAATTTTTGAGCAAAGTCCTTCGATGCTGACAGTTCCTTCAAGAAATTCCCACAGATCGCGGGCTGTACCGTTGAGATAATATATTTCGTTATTTCGGTTCAGGGCTACGAGAAAATCACCGTCTTCCCTTGTCTTGACTGCGTTGTGAATGGGGACGTAATCCTTCAGGAAGTTATATGCAGTGTTCATATTATCACGCTTTCAGGCAGCGGCACATTCGGTGAAATCAAACTTGCCTCGAACGTTTTGGCTACTGCTGTTGCTGCCTTACCTACAAGATAACCTGTTGCTACTGCAAGGCCAAGCGCAGGAAATGCAAAGCCAGTCTCGCCATTTACACCAATTACTTTGGGTTCGCTGTACTCTTTCATGAAAAAAATTCCTCCTTATAGTTTAATGTCAGAGTCAAAATAATTTCTCAGCCCGTGACTGATTTCTTCTTCATCTTCCCAAGAGTCAATATACTCCTGAATTTCGGGCCTCTGCCAGACGTTATGGGCTTTCGTGTTCCAGACTCTGCAAAAATCATCGTCTAAAACATTGCCGATAACGAACGGTGCTACACAGTCGAGCCTGATATTTCCGTCCGGTCTGATAATTGCTCCGGTATTTGGCGAATCTTTGGCGCGAATCAGCTGAATTTTCGTCCCCGCACTTCTCTGAATCATCATGCGTCCTGCGAATTTATTCATGTTCTCGATAATTTTCTCCTGCAAGAAATTTTTCTGGTCGTGATTCAGCAAAATCTCAGGATTCAGAAAACTCCGGCCGCTTGGCATGACTTCACCGAGTATTATTCCTGAAGCTCCTAACTGATAGGCAAGATTGCACATCTCGTCAACTTCGGGCAAACTTTCAGGCGTTACGGTGTGGGCAATCATTACGGGAATTCCGGAATTTACCAGCATGAAGACAGCTTTCACAGCAGCCTCCCAGCTCCCCTGCCTTTGCCTGAAGGAGTCATGACGCTGTGAATTCGCCCCGTCAATCGAAATCTGGAACCACTTATAACGATATTTCGTGAAGCATTTTACCTTGTTAGAGGTCATCAAGAGTCCGTTCGAGATTACAAGAAAGCCCGTACCGTCATCGTGCAGAATATCCATGATGTCGAATAAGTCACCGCCGAGCAGCAGGGGTTCACCGCCTGAGATTACGCACTGAAAGATACCGCCGTTACTGACGAGATAGTGTGCGAATTTCTTCCAGTTCTCAGGGGTCATTCTGTCCTGTGAATTATTCTCGCCTGATAAGTTATAGCAGTGCTTGCAGTGGACGTTGCATTTACCCGTCAACTCAAACTGGAGAGTCAAAGGCATTAAGAATCTTTCAGGGTACAATTTTGCGTCAATCAGCCTCCGTAAATTCTCCGCCTCGTCATGAGCCTGCTTTTTGTCCTTGAGAAAATTAATTTTCACGTAATCCTTCATTGTAAAATTTCATCACTCCTTATCGTTTTGCATGAGAAATTGAGGATTTTGTCGAACTCCTCACGGGTCATTAAATCCTTCAGTCTCTGCTCGAAAAATAAAGCATTGTTGCAGAGGAGGGGCCGGCTCTCGTAGATTCTGCACAGCCTCGCTTCTCTGTCCAAATATCTGCAAATTCCGTCACCGCTGTCTAACTCTTTTGCAAGCTCTCGGAAATCTGCGAACTCTTCCGGTAAGGACTGCTGCAAGTACTTCATCATGGTGCAGCATTTACCGCACTTACTACAAATAAACACGATTTAATCATGCTCCCATTTCGTTTTCATGTAATGAATCATAAACAAGCAAAACGACAATTCTTCGCGACTCATGTATTTACCTGACTTCAAAGCCTGCAGTAACCCGTTGAGTCTCTGAATTCTAATTGATGTAATCGCCTTTGACATGCCTTTAATGCCTCCTTGTTCGCGCTTTATCAAGAGTGTAGAAGTTTAAACGCAAAGTTAAGGGCATTTTGCACATGATAAAAATTTTTCCCGGGACCTGAATAAA
>JAFSQO010000462.1 GCA_017446645.1 Synergistaceae bacterium
CTCTCGAACGGAGATTTCAGCCCATTCAAGTCGATGAACCTGACGTAAATGACGCTGTGTTAATCCTCAAGGGTCTCAAAGACAGGTACGAGCTGCATCACAACGTAATCTTCACTGAAGAAGCTATTGACGCAGCTGCAAATTTGTCATCAAGATACATTCAAGACAGATTTTTGCCGGATAAAGGCATAGACCTGATTGATGAGGCAGGAGCCAGAACGCGCTTGCTTGCACTTGAACCGCCTGACTACATCCATGACATAGAGAAGCGGCTCGATGAAGTCAGACGCAGGAAGGAAGAAGCCGTTTTGTCCGAGAAATATGAGCTTGCAACGGAGCTTAGAGACTCAGAGCACAAAATCTCGGAAGAGTTAGACGAAGCCATCAAAGACTGGAAGGACTCACGCAAGAACGAAAAACACAAAATCACAGCAGAAGACATTGCAACAGTCGTAGCTGAACAAACAGGCGTACCGGTTAAGCAGTTGACCGAAGCAGAGACATCAAGGCTTCTCAAAATGGAAGAGGAAATCTCAAAGCGTCTAATCGGCCAAGATGAAGCCGTAAGTTCCGTAGCAAGAGCAATCCGTCGCGCTCGTACAGGGCTTAGAGACCCAAGAAGGCCAATCGGGAGCTTTCTGTTTATGGGACCTACAGGCGTAGGCAAGACTGAGCTGGCTAGGTGTCTGGCTAAATTCCTCTTTGGCAGAGATGATGCAATGATTAGAATCGACATGAGCGAATTCATGGAACGTCACGAAGTCTCGAAACTTGTCGGAGCACCTCCCGGCTATGTCGGCCATGAATCAGGAGGCAAATTAACCGAGATGGTCAGACGCAAGCCCTACAGTGTGATATTGTTTGACGAAATCGAGAAGGCTCACCCGGACGTGTTTAACATATTGCTGCAAATTCTTGACGATGGCAGATTAACAGATGGCCAGGGACGTAAAATAGACTTCCGTAACACCGTGATAATCATGACAAGCAATGTCGGTGCAAAAGAGGCTCAACAGGGTAATTCATTAGGCTTTGGAATGAGTGCAGAGGCCCAGACAGCAAGGGACTGGGAACGCACCAAGAATATTATACTCGAAGAAGCAAATAAAACTTTCAGGCCGGAATTTCTGAACAGGATTGACGAGATGGCAGTGTTTAAACCTTTATCGCGCGATAATTTGCTCAAGATAGTAGACACCATGCTTGACGACTTATCCGAGAGGCTTGATAATAAAGGCGTGAAAATCAACGTAGCTGATGACGTTAAGGCGAAAATCCTCGACAAAGGCTTTAAACCCAAATACGGCGCAAGACCCCTCAGACGTGCTATACAGTCAATGCTTGAGGACAGGCTCGCGGACTTCATGCTCTCCGGAAAAGTCCCTGAAGGCAAATCAGTTATCAGGGTCAACCTCGACGGCGAAGAACTCAAATGCGAACTTCAGGAGCCATAACCAGCGCATTCAGAGCTTCTTTACCTGTTATGACCGGTTATGTAGTGCTGGGGCTTGGTTTTGGGATACTCCTCAGCACTAAGGGTTATAACGCTTTATTTGCCTTGCTGATGAGCCTTGTAATCTATTCCGGGACAATGCAGTTTGTCGCCATAGATTTATTCACGTCAGGGGCTTCACTTGCTGCAACAGGTATGACATCTTTAATGGTCAGTGCCCGGCATTTATTTTACGGCTTATCGATGATTGAACGCTATGAGAAAGTTTCAGGCTTGCGAAAAATTTACATGATATTTGCTTTGACCGATGAGACTTACTCACTTGTCTGTGAATCTGATGATGAGAACTATTGCTTCTGGGTCTCGTTGCTTAATCACATTTACTGGACTTCCGGGAGCATTATGGGGGCATTGCTTGGCCGTGTCTTACCGTTTGACTCAAGGGGCATTGACTTCGCATTAACTGCCTTGTTCGTGAGTATCTGCGTTGAACAGTGGCTGAATAACAGCAATCATTACCCAGCTATCACCGGCTTTATCGTGAGTGTTTTATGCCTTGCCTTGTTTGGTGCGGGGAATTTCCTGATACCGTCAATGCTCTTAATCACTATAGCATTATTTATCCTGCGCGAAAGGATTGAGTAAAATAAATCACATTCACGA
>JAFSQO010000463.1 GCA_017446645.1 Synergistaceae bacterium
GCGCTTGCACATGTATCTGCTGCGTTCTCCTGAGCGTTGACCGTTCCGTTCTGAAGGGAGATATAAAGCTCTGCCCATGCTAACGGTGTAGGTTCTGCTCCGATTGCCGTCCAGAAATCCATGTGGTTCTTGTTTTCCATTGTACGAATCTGAAGGCCCTTGAAGTCAGAAAGCGTTGCGAGATTCTTGTTTGCCGTCGCAAGTCTGTACGTTGCATTCTGCATGAAGCCCAGTAAGTGAAGTCCTGCCCTTTCGTAGGCTTCTGACATTTTCTTATGGAACTCTGAGTCACCGTTCAGAACTTTGTCAATCGTATCGCCGTCATATCTTGCAAAGACCATTGGGAGGTCAAACACTGCTACTTCAGGGATAAAGCTGACGACCGGTGCTGTCTGGCAGACCATGATAGCAATATAACCCTTCTGAGCCTGACGAAGCAAATCTGCATCTCCGCCGAGTTCTCCGTTAGGGAAGTAGTCAATTACGAGTCCTGCATTTGCTGCTTTGACTTTATCGCGTACAAGTTCTGCAAAGACGTTGCCTGCTGCTCCCTTTGCCGTAGTATCTGAAGTAACGAGCCATGTCTCATCGAATTCTGAAGCTCCGAATGAAACTGAACTTAAGGCGAGAACAAATAATACCGACAGGGCAATAAATTTTTTCATGATTATTACCTCCTCTAATTAACCTACAAGCCAGGTGCTTATCTCAGGAACGTAGACGATAAGCGCAAGGGCTAACAAGAATGCAACGATAAACGGGAATGCCTTCTTTGCCACGCTCATGGGCTGATCCTGTGAAATATTTCCTGCTACGAACAAGTCAAGACCAAACGGAGGTGTAGCAAGTCCGATTGACAAGCAGCAGACGAGAACGACTCCGAAATGAACATCGTTGACTCCGAGAGCTTTAACAGCAGGGAGAAGAACAGGGGCAAGAATAATAATTGCGGGGCCTGTATCCATAATCATTCCCAAAATCAAGAAGATAATAGTGCAGACGCTAAGAACTGCTACTGAACTATGGAAATTAGTGATTATGAATTCCTGAACCGCTGCCGTTGCATGTGTAAGTGAAAGGACACGACCGAATGCTGTAGCAAATGCAAGGACGAATGCAAGTCCTCCATAAGTCTTTACGGAGCTGATTAAGAATGCAGGAAGAGCTGAGAACTTAATGCTGCGCTCAATGAACAAGCAGACTATCAAAGCATAGAAGACAGAGACAACTGCTGCTTCAGTAGGCGTGAAGAACCCTGAGTAAATTCCTCCCAGAATGATAATCGGGCACATTAAAGCCCAGAATGAATCCTTGAATAGGAACCAGAAGCCTTTTGAGCTAATATCATCGAGTCTCGCTTTAATCTTGGCCTTGTCCTCGCCTTTTGTTGCGCAGTAGAAAATTGCGTAGATCATCAGGAACACGCCGATTAAGATACCGGGCATGATGCCTCCCAGGAATAATTTACCGGTTGAAACGTCAGTAGCGAGTGAATAAAGCACGAACGGAATTGACGGGGGAATGATGACTCCGAGACCTCCTGCGACTGCGATTAGACCTGCTGCCCAAGTCTTGTCATAGCCAAGTCCGACCATGAAGGGAACGCACATAGCTCCGACAGCTGCCGTAGTTGCGGGGCCTGAACCGGAAATAGCTCCGTAGAACAAGCATGTTAAGACGACTGCACAGGGAACGCCGCCGGTGAATCTGCCGACGAAATATGCAAAGAAGTTGAAAAGTTTCTTGGAGATTCCGCCTTCAGCCATTATGACTCCGCCAAGAATAAATAACGGCACTGCAAGAATCGGTGTAGAGTTTGCACCGCTCAACGTGTTATCTATTATCTGGGGAATGACTCCTCCTCTGGCCATCATCAAAATCGGAGCAACTGAGCCTAAAATCATACTCACTCCGATTGGAATCGATAAAATTATAGCTACAAGGAATACTACAAAGACTAATAATGCTGCCATTGTTTA
>JAFSQO010000464.1 GCA_017446645.1 Synergistaceae bacterium
CTTCAGGTATTCCTCTTTGGTTTCGGAGAACTTGTCGGGATAGATAAACGAGTCGTTACCCGTGTTATACGGCGGGTCTATATATATCATCTTCACCTTGCCGAAGTAACTCTTTTGCAGCACCTTATGCCTCAAAACCCTGCTGCAAGTCCGCAATTATATCATCAATGTGTTCTGTACCGATTGAGAGCCTTACTGTAGTGGGCCTTATTCCGCATGATAATAGCTCTGATTCAGAAAGCTGCGAGTGAGTAGTCGAAGCAGGGTGAATTACCAGAGACTTCACATCAGCAACGTTAGCAAGTAACGAGAAGACCTTAAGGCTTTCCGTGAACTTTTTGGCAGTGTCTGCATTGCCCTTAATCTCAAACGTAAATATAGAAGCTCCGCCGTTCGGGAAGTATTTATCGTAAAGCTCCTTCGCACGCCCTGACTCTAATGAAGGGTGATTGACTTTGATTACCTGATTATGATGCTCAAGGAAGTCTACAACCTTTAATGCATTCTCTACATGACGTTCGACCCGGAGTGAAAGAGTCTCAAGTCCCTGCAATAACATGAACGCGTTAAATGGTGAGAGGCACGCCCCTTGATCGCGCATTAATGTCGTACGTAACTTGATGATGTATGCCAGACTGCCCGCTGCCTGAGTGAAGACTACACCGTGATATGAAGGATTAGGCTTTGAAAGTCCGGGGAACTTGTCATTCCGTGCCCAGTCGAATTTGCCGCCGTCAACTATTACACCGCCCATGACTGTACCGTGACCGCCGATGAATTTCGTTGCAGAGTGAACTACTATGTCAGCTCCGTGCTCTATTGGCCGTAATAAATACGGAGTCGCAAAAGTGTTATCGACTATGAGGGGAATACCGTGCTTGTGTGCAATGTCTGCTACTGCCTCAATGTCAATAACGTCTGAGTTCGGGTTGCCGAGAGTCTCAGCGTAAAGTAATTTCGTGTTGGGCTTGATGGCCTTCTCGAAGTTCTTAGGGTCAGCAGGATCCACGAAAGTTGCAGTAAGTCCCTGCTCCGGTAAAGTATTCGCAAATAAATTATACGTGCCTCCGTAAAGATTCGTTGACGAGACTATGTGATCGCCGGCTGTTGCGATGTTCTGGACTGCATAAGTTATTGCCGCTGAACCTGAAGCCGTTGCAAGTGCTGCTGCTCCTGACTCAAGTGCTGCGATTCTCTTCTCGAATACATCATTTGTCGGATTCATCAGGCGCGTGTAAATATTCCCGGATTCAGTTAGTGCAAATCTCCCGGCTGCTGTCGCTGAGTCCTTGAATACATACGAAGTCGTTGCATAGATAGGCACTGCCCTTGCGTCTGTCGTAGGGTCTGCGGTCTCCTGGCCTGCGTGAAGCTGGATTGTCTCGAATTTATATTTACTGCTCATGATAAATAAATCACACCTGTCATTAAAAATTAATATATTTATCATACTCTGAAGGTATGTATTTGTAAATCAAAATATATAACGCACTCGACAGACGGTTTAACACATGATTGATTCGCAGTGAGTCATCAGTGAAGACTTTGCAGGCAATTAACTCACATTCACGCACAAGTGTCCGGAGTCTGTTAATCTCTGCTGCCCTGACTCCCATTGAGTAATGAGGCATGATGTGCTTGCCCTTTTGTGATGACCCCCTCGCCATTTCATGGCCCTCTCCCCCTTGACAGGAGGCGGAAGAAATCGCGCTATTAGCCCATTCTGAAGGATTATGTGAGCGTGAGTGAATCTCGTCTTCATCGAGTCCCCAGAGTGTGAGTCTAGCTGTGAATGACTCGTTAGCTGCCTCGCAACGCTGTAGGGTTCTCACAACTTCGCGGAGTTCCTCTAAATCAGCAATAAATCCCTCATCGTCTGAGTAACTCTGCACGCAAATTATTTCTGCATTCAGAGAGTCGAGTCTTCCACGTAATTCGATTCGCGGGTCAATCTTGTAACTCATGCCCCTAATGTCGCGACCATTACGGCCTTAATCGTGTGCAGTCTGTTCTCGGCTTCGTCAAACACTTTCGATGCTTCGGACTCAAATACTTCTTCTGTAACTTCGCTGCCCTTCACTGCAGGAAGACAATGCAAAAATATCGTTGATGATTTGCCGGTTGAGTTCATTATATGCGAGTTCACCTGCCAGTCACCCAGCAGCCTGTAACGCTCCTCCTTCAGGGCCTCTTCTCCCATTGAGACCCAAACGTCCGTGTAAATTGCGTCTGCTCCTTTGACTGCCTCGATTGGGTTGTTGATTACACTGATTGATGAGTGAGCTGCGACTGCCCTGCACTTCTCAAGCAAATTCTTGTCAGGCTCTAATTCTTTCGGCGAGCTTACAACGTAATTAATTCCCATTTTTGCACAGCCTATCATTAAAGCGTTGCTCATGTTGTTGCGACCGTCACCCAGATAAACCAGAGTAAGGCCCTGTAATTTCCCAAAGTTTTCGCGAAGAGTCAGGAAATCCGCCAGAACCTGAGTCGGGTGATCCGAGTCCGTCAAGCCGTTCCAGACAGGGACACCGGAGTATTTTGCCAAATCCTCGACAACTGACTGCTTGAAGCCCCTGAACTCTATGCCGTCGAACATTCGCCCAAGCACCCGCGCAGTATCCTTCACGTCCTCTTTTGCTCCGAGCTGAATGTCGTTCTTGTTGAGGTATTCGGGGAAAGCTCCCTCATCGTTGCAAGCTACGGTGAATGCACAGCGTGTTCTCGTTGAGGATTTCTCGAACAGCAATGCGATATTTTTACCTGCTAAAGTCTGTCCGCGAATTCCTGCACGTTTCTTGGCCTTCAAGTCTGCTGCAAGGGTCAACAAGTAATCTATCTCGTTTGGTGTGAAGTCCATTAGGGTCAAGAAGCTCCTGCCTCTGAGATTTACTGCCATGATTATCAAGTCCTTCTAATTTAAATTTTTTTTGCGCAATTATAGTTACTCAAAACATATAAAAATATCTATGCTCCGAGTTTTACGGTATAAACCGCTGGCGTACTACACACCTCTATCAAGTCCAGAGAGCTTAATATTTGCTCACTATTCCTGACTACTTTCTTTAAATATTTTTTCAGGATATTCAATGCTCCGTTTACATCGGCGTTTATTAATCTTCCGCTGGAGGCTCTGAATAATCCTCGTTTTATGCGCTTCCCCTTGTACTTATCATGTTTACATATTTCTTCATTGTCCAAAAAACTGCATTTAGACGTGTAGCTCTCTTCATTTGTTGTTACTGCTATTCCGGCTAATGCACATTTGTATGTCAACATGCTTATGAATTTATAAAACGGGATAAACTGAAATCTTTGATTACCTTCTCTTCTTGAATGGCCTTTTCTTCCCATTTTTATGTCTTGTTTCCACCCCGCATTGTAGCCTATTATTAACTCGGTTACATCGTTGGAAACTAATTGATTCACTATATAACGGGATGCCTTATGAAGATAATCATTTATC
>JAFSQO010000465.1 GCA_017446645.1 Synergistaceae bacterium
AAGATGATCCTGAACTGGAATGAAGCAAAATTTGACGCAGATTATTATAAGACCCATGAGTACGTAGCAGGTGATGCAGCAGAACTCTCAAAGCACGGCGTTCACTCTGAGTACTTGCCCGTCTTACAGGCTCTAAAGGCAGAAATCAAGGCGTATCTCGATTGGGCACAGCCTAAACTCGACGCAGGAATACCTGAAAACCAGCTTGCATTGTTCTCAACCCTCAATCTTCACATCTTCCAGACTTACTACGGTGGATTAAGACAATCGGCAGACAAATCACAGTGGATTTACGGCGACGTTGCCCTCGTCAAGCAATTCATCGAGAAGGCTCAGGGTCTCAAGGAATGGCTCGAAGCAATGGGTTCAACGTTCCATGAAGACACACAGCAGACATTAATCGGCGCATTATGGTATCGCGAAAATGAATTTATCGGTGCAGAAGTCGACACTGACGGAGACGGCGTTAAAGAAAGTTTTCCGGGACGCTGGGGTACTTATTTCGTTGCTCCTATTACTGAGTTCATGAAGGCAAACAAAGAAAATCAAATCATGCTGGGTACTTCAGTAACTGAATTAATCAGAGAAGGCAAGAGAGTCGTAGGCGTGAAAGCAAAACGTTCTGACGGCACAGAAATTACTGCTTATGCAAAGAAGGGCGTTATCCTCGCAACCGGAGGCTATGCAGCTAATCTAGTCAAAGTCGTTGCTGAAAATGTTTACTGGTCACCTGAATATCTCTCGACTACAACGAAAACCACGAATAGATCTTCATTGCAGGGTGACGGCATTACAATGGCTCAGGGAATCGGAGCAGCTACTACTGGAATGGGCTTCACTCAGTTAATGCCTATATCATGGATAGATAACGGCAATCTTGCTTTCGGAGGCGGGAATTATGCCTGCTGGATTAACCCGAACACAGGACACAGATTTGTTGATGAAGGTTCAGAGCGCGATGTTTTATCTCTCGCTGAATTCAGGAACGGCATGGACTACAAAGGCAGCAAGGGCGTATTCTTAGAGTTCTACAATGTTGCCCAGAAGATGCCCGCACCGACTCAGCTCCCTGAAACCGGTGATTTTCCTGGAAGATACTACAGGCGCAAAATTTCTGAATTACCGGAACTATTTAAAGAATTAGGCGTGAAGGCTGACCCCAAAGTCGTAGAGCAGACTATCAGGGCTTATGACAAAGCAGTCATGACGGGCAGCGAATTCCCTGACGCAGGCAAGGCAATAGCTTCAAGACCAGTCGGCAACGTAGACAAGAACCCTGACGGAAGCTACAACGTTGACTCGTACAATCTTGATGATACGATTATGACGATAAGGCTCATGGCACCGAGCACCCATCACACTATGGGAGGGCTTGTGATTGACCTTGACAGGCATGTTCTGACTCCTGAAGGCAGGATTATCCCAGGACTTTATGCTGCAGGCGAAGTTACCGGAGGCATTCACGGAGGCAACAGACTCGGAGGCAACGCAATCACAGAAATTTTTGTATCAGGAAGAATTGCAGCGAATTCAGTAAACGCTGACAACCAATAAAATCAGTGAGTAGTGATTAGTGGGTAGTGAATAGCAAAAAAATCTATCCACTATGAGCTATTAAGTTATTTAAGGAGTGGAATCTATGACTCTAAAAATTTTCGTAGCGTTAATGTTAATCTTTGCGTCTCCTGTATATGCTTATGACTGGGTAAGCGAGTTAAGCATTGCAGAAGACCCGGATGTCAGACAAATTGTTACGGTCAAGGGCATTAAAGGCTCTGAGGCTGAATTCACCCTTCATGAAAAAGATTCAGGAGGCTGGTATGAAGTCCTCACATGTAAGGCTTATATCGGCAAAAAGGGCTGGGGCAAAACCCGTGAAGGCGACGGCAAGACTCCAAGGGGAATGTTTAACTTTACTAAGGCGTTCGGCATCGAAGACGACCCCGGCAGCGTCATGTATTACACTAAAGTTGACGACTCTCATTACTGGGTAGGCGACTCTCAATCCGAATATTATAATCAGCTCGTTTCGACAATGGACGTTGATAATTTTAACAAGAAGGACAGCGAGCACATTATAGACTACAAACAAGCCTACAAGTATTGCCTCAATATCAGCTACAACGAGGACGGAGTGCCTAAACTGGGAAGCGCAATATTTTTACACTGCCAGACAAATAATAAATTCACACTCGGCTGTGTTGCAATTCCCGAAAAAGACATGATAAAGGTCCTCAAGCACGTAAAAGACGACTGCGTTGTAATCATGGACACTGCAAAGGACATCATGAATTATTAATTATTAAGAGCGGGAGTTTCAAAAACTCCCCTAATTAATTACGAGCTGCCTGACTCACAATTAATAGCGTTGCAAGGGTGTAGCAACATTTGTGAAGCCTCACACGAATAAATTCGCGTGCTTCCGAACTTCTTAATCGTCCGGACTGCCTGTCTACATATTTGGTCTAATCTCAGTACTCAGAACCGAAATCCTGATAACCGCAAAAAGACTATAACACAGATACAGGTGCGGGTGCTTCTCCTAAACACAAGGGAACTTTTGCCCTCATGCTCAACCATACTATCACTAGCAGGGATTTGTATCGCGGGTCTAGTGCCTGCCTGCGCAAGTCTATGGCTACATACGATAAAAGAAGTATAACACAAGAAAAAAGTAAAGAAAATATAATAATTATGCTGTCTAACTCATGATTGAAATCACGAGAGTGCGACAGCGGGTTATTCAACTACATTTTCAACTACAAATGCACGGACTAATCATTTGCTGCTGCTGAAGTTATTTGCTCTCTTCCAGAAAATTGCTCAACCATTTTTCGAGAGCATTACCCTCACGCAGTAATTTCCCGTCCGGTGAAGTGAATGCGTGTTTCGTGTAACCTTCGGCGGCAAGTTTGCTGGTTCCTGCATGAAAGATTCGGCATGTGAAGATTACGCTGATCTTCGTTAGCTTCGTTATGCTGGTCTCAATGTCAATCTCTTCGTCATAATAAAGCGAAGACTTATATCTGCAATGAGCTTCGACAACGGGCAGCAAAATCCCCTCGTCCTCCCAGAGTGAAAAGCTCTTACCGTTGGCCCGGCACAAATCGCTGCGCCCCATCTCGAACCAGTCCATGTAGCGGCCATAGTAGGCAACTCCCATTTTGTCAGTTTCGCCGTATCTGACTCGTGTTCGCGTTATGTGCAAAGTAAATTCACGCTCCTTGACAATAAATAATAAATCACGATTATCGCAATAATAACACATGCTATAATTCTTGCTGAATAATTAATTAGTGAATGAAGGAGAAAAAAATTTATCTCTCATGTCAGAAAATATTAATTCAACACAAAATTACAGTGCAGACAGCATAAAAGTCTTGGAAGGTCTCGAAGCAGTCCGCAAACGCCCCGGAATGTACATAGGCGACACAGGAGAACGCGGCCTTCATCATCTGGTCTATGAGGTTGTCGATAACGCAGTCGATGAAGCAATGGCTGGTTACTGCAACAGAATAAATATAATAATTCACAGGGACGAAAGCATTACCGTCCAGGATAACGGCAGGGGAATTCCTACGGATCCTCACCCATATAACGGCAGGCCAACGAGCGAAGTTGTCCTGACTGTCTTACATGCAGGGGGCAAATTTGGTGACGGAGCCTACAAAGTTTCAGGCGGTCTTCATGGAGTCGGAGTCTCTGTAGTCAATGCCCTGTCAGAGTGGCTTGTCGTTACGATTGCAAGAGACGGCATCGAGAAATCCCAGAGGTTCGAGCGAGGTGTCCCCGTCAGCGAACTCTCAAGAGGAGTACCGGCAAACTGGCAAGGAACCCGCATTGAATATTTACCGGACAAGGAAATCTTTGAGGACATTCATCACTCACTCGATACCCTGAAAGGCAGATTCAAGGAGCTTGCTTTCCTGAATCCCGGTTTAAGATTCATAGTCTATGACGAACGAACTAACGAGAGCCGCGATTACTTCTTCGAGGGGGGAATCGGTGCCTTCGTACAGCACATTGACAGAGACAGGACAGCCCTGTTTGAGCCTCCCATAGTGTTATCAGGGACGAAAGATAATATTTCAGTTGACGTTGGACTGCAATACAATGACGGCTATCAGGAACACATTTACACTTATGCTAACCTGATTCACACGATTGAAGGCGGGACTCATCTTGTAGGCTTGCGGACTGCATTGACGCGCTCAATCAACGAAGCTGCCAGGGCCTGCAAAATTTTGCGCGATAAAGACGACAACTTAACCGGAGAGGACCTCAAAGAAGGCTTGACGTGCGTGTTGTCCGTGAAACTCAGTGAACCCCAGTTTGAAGGCCAGACTAAGACAAAACTAGGCAACAGTGAAGTCAGGGGTGTCGTTGACTCTATCGTATACGAAGGCATGATGGCATTACTGGAGGACAGACCCGAAATATTAAAGCCGGTTGTCGAGAAAGCCATTCGTGCCAGACGTGCAAGGGAAGCCGCAAAGAGGGCGCGTGAACTTGTCCGAAAGGGCGCAATGTCAGGTATGAGTCTGCCGGGCAAACTCGCCGACTGCTCTTCAAGAAAAGCCGAGAATACTGAGTTATACATAGTCGAGGGAGACAGCGCAGGAGGTTCGGCAAAACAAGGCAGGGATAGAACTTTTCAGGCTATATTGCCTCTCAGGGGTAAGATACTCAACGTAGAGAAGGCTCACATGGACAAGATGTTAGCCAACCGTGAAATTCAGACGATAATTACTGCATTGGGCTGCGGAATTGGCGATGATTTTGACGCTGCTAAACTACGCTATCACAAGATAATCATCATGACAGATGCTGATGTTGACGGCGCACATATAAGTACCTTGCTGCTAACTTTCTTTTATAGACACATGCCTGAACTCTTATCTCAGGGCTATCTCTATCTTGCACAGCCTCCGCTTTATCGAGTCCAGTACGGCAAGACTGTAGTTTACTGCTACACTGATAAAGAGTTAAGAACCCACGTTGACGGTGCCCCTGATCCCTCAAAAGTCAGCGTCCAGAGATATAAAGGACTCGGTGAAATGAACCCAGAACAGTTATGGGAGACTACTATGGATCCTGCAAACAGAATATTGAAGAAGGTCGAGATTGATAATAACCTGTTAGCTGATGAATACTTTGATATTCTAATGGGCGATAAAGTTGAACCCAGACGCGAGTTTATCATTGCCAATGCCCGCGAAGTGAAAAATCTTGACGTTTAAACGTTATTGTGCTAAACATTTGAGACTATTCACCGATAATGAATGCAGCAAGAGAAAAAAACAAAACATTCAGGGGGTAAATTTAAATGGCAGCAACAAATAGCAGCAATGCCCAGTTCACATATCAGGCAACGAGAATCAACACGGCAACGAAAGAGCAGCTCTTGTTAATCACGTACGATATTGGGATCAAGGCGTGTCACACAGCAGAGAATGCATTGCTCGGTAAAAACGGCGGTTCACCGGATTATGATTTGGCAAACAGGGAAGTTATTCGCGCTCAGGAAGTTATCAGGGAACTCATGGTAACGCTCAACAAAGAGAAGGGCGGCGAGATGGCTGACAAGTTAATGCAGCTCTATGAATACATGTACCAGCTGTTAGTCGAAGCCAACATGAAGAAAGAAGTCGAGAACATCAAGACAGTCTGCGGAATGCTTGAAGAGTTAAAGGCAACATGGGAGGGCGCACTCGTCCAGTTATTGCAGGAATATCAGAAGGCTCACCCCGAAGATAAGGACCTGCAGAACGCTATTCTCGAACTTGAAGGCAAGAAACCTGAACCCGAATCATCAGAGAAACCGGCTCAGGCATCGGCACCGGCAGGCTACAGAGCAGTGGGAATTCCGACTCAGAACCAGACCCTCAAGACATCGGCAGCTGCTCAGGCACCCAAAGCAGGAGGATTCACTCTTGCAGGATAACAGCAATCACGCAAGACTTCTGGAGCAGGCAAAGGAGCTTGTCTCCAGAGAAATCAAATTATGTAAGACCATGAGGGCAATGATCTCGCGAGAACTTGAGGCCATTGTCCTTAATGGTGATATGGACGAGTTATTTATGATCCTTGAGCAGAAGGACGAAATCATTTCGCAATTGCAGTTACTCGCTGACAGCTGGCAGGAAGTTATCCCCTCTAACATTCATAATACTGCTAACTTTGTGCCGCGTCTGCTTGAACTATATCCTGACGATGAAGAGTTACCCGAAATGCTTGAAGAGTCACGTGAAATCGCAGAAAGCATTATCAAAGCAGAAGATGATGCCATGAATGAACTTGAGAAATTTACGTCAGGTTTACGCTCTCAGATGGTTTCACGTGCCCACGGCAGGAACGTCGCAGCAAGTTACGCAAAAATGGGAGGTAATCGCGTATAGTAAGCTAATAAGTAACAATTATTACTGATAGCGCATAAAATCTCAACAGGAATAAATTACCAAGAAAGGAGGACGATGCAAAAACATATTGACATTACATTTTCCTAAGGGTAATATACTTCATGCGTCTGGGAGCGGTGAGAGTCACGACATATATAGAGAGTTTAGCTTTTCTGGAAGCCTAAGCTCTAAGGGGATTCGATGCCCCCGTAATGACTGCGGAGAACTATACAAACGATACACTGAGCAATCAGAGTGTCGGGTTCGATGAAACAGTAAGGAAAATGTAATAAGATGTGAAGTATTATTATGTTTTTTGCATCGGTTCTATTATTTAATCATGAAAAAGTTTATAGCGTTGTTGTTGATTATCTCGCTAATTCTCCCGTTTAATCCGGACTCGGCAGATGCAGCACGAAAGAAGAAACGCCGCAGTAAAAAGGCTCAGACTCAAACCGAACAGACCCAGAATCAAGAGCAAGAGCAAAATCAAAATCAGAGTCAGAATCAGGAGCAAGCGCATAAAATCAAGGACGGAATCAGGAAAAAGACAAGCACTGATCCTGAATTAAATAAAGAATACCAGATAGGTTACAGGGCAGCGTCCCAAATCGAAGAGAAATGGCCTCTGACATCTGACCCTGCAATACTCTCAAGGCTGGAGATGATTCTTAACAGGCTCGAACCGTATATGCAAAGACGACTCGAATGGGACATAAAGCTCGTCAAAACTGAAGCAATGAACGCCTTTTGCTTACCCGGAGGCTATATCTTCTTCACGACTGGTATTATCGACGCTCTTACGACTGACTCAGAAATCGCAGCAGTTATGGCTCACGAAATGATTCACGCTGACAGAAAGCACTCACTCAGGATGGCAGCAGAGTCCCAGAAGGTGAACCTCGCAGCCCTTGCCGTCATGATACTGGGGGGCGGAGCACTTGCGCCTATAGTACTTGCTCAGGTTGCCCAAGTCGCAATAACCAGCGGCTACACTATGGAACTCGAATCAGAAGCTGACAGGCTGGGACTTGACGCGCTTATTAACTCAGGCTACTCACCGACCGGAATGATTACATTATTCGAGAAATTCATGTCCGAAGAGTACAGGCAGCCCCTAATCGAGTACGGGATTTACATGAATCACCCGGAGTCACCTAAGAGGCTAGCAGCTGCAGTGAAGACCCTTCATGACAGGAAAATAAATATTGAACGCAAGTATTCGCTTGGCCTGTTGAGAACTGCAATAACTCAGACGGGAAATAAATTAGCTCTCACTGTCGATAAATTACCTGTAATTACCGGCGACAACAATCCGGAAACAAAGGCAGCTCTTGAGGGCATAAAAATTTCACTCGATAAATACCTGCAGCTTGAGCTAGCACCTTATGACCTGCATTTAGTGAACGGTGCGTTATACATCGGCAATAATTTTACAGCAGGAACGGTTCAGGGATTGACTCAGCCGAAAGAGATACGCGAGAACTTGCTCAAGGCGATCAATCTGGCGAGGGCAAAACACCCTACATCGAAGTTCTTTAAGTGATTAGTGTGTTAAATCTGGGAAATATGGCGACCTCGGGGTGACTCGAACACCCGGCCTACTGCTTAGGAGGCAGTCGCTCTATCCACTGAGCTACGAGGCCAGAAGAAATAAACCGCGTGAAAATATAGCAGTGATTTAACTTTTTGTCAAATTGTCAAACATTATGGATATAAGCCCAAGTCGAACACGTATAAATAATCGAAGCCGTCTGACAGACACATGACTCCCGTTGAACCGCTGGTTATGCAGGTAATGAAGCCCCTGCAGCACTTGGCGAGAAAGAGCATTGACACAAGATATTCGATACCGCGCAAATATTTATTAATGTCATCGCAATCTGCGAGAAGCCTTGCGTGTTCATAATCGTAATTTATATAGTCAGCTTCAGGGAGAATTAATTTGTCGTTGAAGGCAGCCTGAAATTTTGCCAGAATGTTTTTGTCTTCAGTTGCAAGATATACTGCATTAAACTTTTCACTCTTCATGACTTCCTGAGCCTTGATTATTGCCTGCTCTGCTGTCGGCGGAATTGGGTGGCCGCTCGGTTTTAGTGTCGTGTAGTCAGTTCCGCGCAATAACACTCCCAGAATTCTCTTGCCATGATAATTTTGCTTTAATGCTTCGAGTCTCGCAATTACTTCCGGAGTGAAGCGAATATATTTCCTGCAGATTTCACGCCAGTAATCAAGCCTGTATGTCTTCGTCCGCTTATTGTATAAAAAATTTGCGAGTAGTTCCGGTCTTACATGTTTCGCAGTGTCACGGCCAAGTACATAATTTTTGCAGGCCAAAGCGTTTTCCAGCGAGATATTTCCGGGCTGAGTAAAATAATATTCCCATGCGTTAATCCTGCCAGTCTCTTCTGGGTATAAATATGGGTTGCTATAGTTCTTCATGTCGACAACAGGGATCATGTTATGTCTGTCAGCGTAGGCAATGCCTCCCAAAATC